>JAOPVN010000612.1 GCA_025966175.1 Modestobacter sp.
AGCGGGCCGAGCAGGGGAGAGAGGGGCCTGGGATGGCGGCAACAGCAGTGATCACCGGAGGTACGGGCGGTCTGGGCCGCGCGGTGACGGCGCGGTTCCTGGACGCCGGTTGGCGCGTGGTGGTGCCCTGGATCGTGCCCGGCGAGCGGGACGCGATCCCCGCACAGGACGGTCTCGAGCTCGTCGAGGCCGACCTGTTCGACGCCGCGGGTGTCGGCGCGGTGGTCGACCTGGCCGCCGCGGACCCCGACCGGCCACTGCAGGCGGTCGTCAACCTGGTCGGCGGCTTCGCCGCGGGCGGCAAGGTGCACGAGACGCCGGTCGAGGAGTTCGAGGACCAGCTGCGGCTGAACCTGCGGGCCACCTACCTGGTCAGCCAGGCGGCACTGCCGCACCTGGTGGCGGCCGGCGGCGGGGCGATCACGGCGGTGTCCAGCCGGGCGGCGCTGCGGCCCTTCGCCGGTGCGGCCGGGTACGTCACGAGCAAGCTGGCCGTGCTCGGCCTGGTCGACTCGCTGGCCGCCGAGTACCGGGACGAGGGAGTCCGGGTCAACGCCGTCCTGCCCAGCGTGATCGACACCCCCGGCAACCGGGCCGGTCAGCCCGGCGCCGACCACAGCCGCTGGGTGGCACCCGACCAGATCGCCGGGGTCGTGCTCTTCCTGTCCGGCCCGGACGCCACTGCCGTCAGCGGCGCGCACGTCCCGGTGTACGGCCGGGCCTGAGGGATCGGGTCGCCGACCGTCCACGGGCGGGTCGGCGCCCGGCCTCACCCGGCGGTTGGTGCGCCTGCCGCCACAGTCCCGGCGGCGGGTGCACACCTGCTGAGGTCGGGTGCCGGTACACGCCGCTGCCGCTGCCCTCGGTGTGCGGCCGCCGCTGAGAGCACGCCCGCCGGTCCGCGCAGCAGCGGGCTGACGAGGACGCGCCTGCCCCGACGCTCCACGCTCGCGAGCACGTCGCTGGGACGGCGGGGCGGCACGACGGCCTGTCGAGCAGTGACCCGGGAGCCGCGCCGTCGAGACGCTCCTGCGCTTCACGTCCGACGCGACCCGGCGAGCAGTGCGACGCCGGCCCGGGGTGCTGCGCCAGGCCGTCCGGTGAGGTCGTGGGTGACCTGGCGCGACGCTCTCGGGCAGCCGGTCACGCACGGACACGCGGTGGCTCCTTCACGGAGCATGCGCTAGATCATCGAACTAGTTTGACGAAGACGTGAAGGCTGTCTAACCTGCCGGCATGAGATCGAGAACACATTCGATCTCCGCGCGGACGGGGCGGTTGCCATGAGCGAGCCTGCCACCGTCGCCAACGAGTTCGCGTCGGTCACCGTCGAGGTCGTACGCCAGGGGCGGGGCTCCCGATTGCGGCTGCAGGACACGGAGAGCGGCGCAACGGTGTCCTTGGACCCGCTGGACCTCCGGAGCTTCTGCCTGGCCGATGAGCAGGAGCAGGCCGACTGGCTGCGGTTCGGGGTGTACCGGGAGCCGGCCGAGCGATCGGACCGATGAGGAGCCTGGCTGCCGTTCTGACAGCACCGCGGTCGATCGAGGTGCGGCCGGTGGCGTCGGCGCAGCTCCCCGCCGCCGGTGCCTGGCTCGAGGTGGAGGCATGCGGGGTCTGCGGCAGCGACTGGAGCTCCTACGCGCACCGTCCGGTCGCCGGGGCGTTCGTGCCCGGCCACGAGATGGTCGGTCGGATCGCGGAGACGTGGGGTGAGCACGGCAACCCCGCGCTGCGGGTCGGGGCGCGGGTGGCGGTCGAGGAGGCCTTGCCCTGCTGGTCCTGCCGAGTCTGTCGCAGTGGGCGACACCGGATGTGCCCGCGGTCGACTCGATACGGCGGTACCGCCATCGACGTCGCCCCGTCACTGTGGGGCGGGTTCGCGCAGTACGCGTACCTCGCTCCGGGCACCTCGGTCCACGCGGTGCCCGAGTCCCTGGATGCCGAGGCGGCCACGCTGTTCATCCCGGTGTCGAACGGTCTGTCGTGGCTGCGGAGCACGGCGGGCCTCCGCCCCGGGGAGTCGGTCGTCGTGCTCGGCGTGGGCCAGCACGGCTTGGCCTCGGTGGCCGCCGCACGGCGGTGCGGAGCAGACACGGTCGTCGCCGTCGGCCGCACCGGTGACGAGGCGCGGCTGGAGTCAGCGGTCGCCCTGGGAGCCGGCGCGGTGCTCCGATCCGATCAGGATGACTGGGTGAGCCTTGTGCGTGAGGCGACCGACGGTCGCGGAGCGGACGTCGTGGTGGACACCACGCCCGGCGCCACCGAGGTGCTCGGCGCGGCCGTGCGCTGCCTCGCCATCGGCGGTCGGCTGGTCATGGCCGGCCTGAAGGAGGGGAGGAGCAGCGAGCTCCCCACCGACGTCGTGGTCCGTCGCGAACTGCAGGTCCTCGGGGTGGCGGCGCGGGAGAGCTGGGCGATCGACAGCGCGCTGGCCTGGATGGCGGAGGACCCGGGGGTGATCACGGCGTTCAGCTCGGTCACCGTGGGACTGGGCGACGTCGAGCAGGCGCTGCTGGCCCTCGGCGGTGAGGCAGGAGGAGAACGGCCCGTCCACGCCGTGGTCCGGCCGTGACGGGGCAACTGGTCGAGCGGACGTCCACATGTAGAGGTAGGACCTGATGTCAGATCTGGCACTTCATCCTGAGGCTCTGGTCAGCGAGGACGGTGTGCACCGCGAGATCTACCGGGACCCCGGCGTGTTCGCGTTGGAGATGGATCGCATCTTCAAGCGCACGTGGGTCTTCATGGCGCACGAGAGCGAGTTGACCTCGAACGGTGACTACCTGACCTCGCGCATCGGGACCGATCCGGTCGTCCTGGTGCGCGGTGAGGACGGCGTCGTGCGGGTGCTGGTCAACCGCTGCCGACACCGTGCGGCCATCGTGTGCGAGCAGCCGGCGGGGAACGCGAAGTCGTTCCGGTGCCAGTACCACGGTTGGACCTACCGGAACGACGGTCAGCTGGTGGGAGTGCCCTATCCCGAGCGGCAGGCGCCGGCCGTCCGCGAGCGTCTCGGCCTGACCGCGCTGCCCCGCGTGGAGAGCTATCGCGGGTTGATCTTCGCCTCCTTCAACCCCGATGTCCCTCCGCTGACAGAGCACCTCGGGCCCGGGGTGATCGACTACATCGACCGGTTCCTGGACCAGTGCCTGGGCCTGCCGCTGGTCGCGCACCCGCAGGTGCACCGGATCGCCATGGAGGCGAACTGGAAGCTGCAGTTGGAGAACGGGATGGACGGTTACCACGCCGGGTTCACCCACCGTTCGTTCTTCGACGTCATGCAACGACGGACCGGCGCCAGCGTCCGATATGCCAGCAGCCTGCCCACGGCCACTGCGCGCGCCTTCCGCAACGGTCACTGCGCGATCGATCCGGAGACGACGTCGCGCAAGCCGCTGGTGACCCGCGTGAAGACCCTCCCGGAGGCGACCGAGCGGCTGGAGTCCCTGCGGCGTGAGGTGGGTGAGGACGAGTACGAGGGTTACCTCGCCGGTCTGCCCGGCGCGGGGATCAACGTGGGGATCTTCCCGAACCTGCAGCTGATCGGCATCCACATCCGCAGGATCGAGCCGCTGTCGGTGGACCGGACCGTGGTGTCGGTCCGGCCGCTTCTCATCGACGGTGGTCCCGAGGACGTGAACTGGCTGCGGCTGCGCTACCACGAATTGTTCTACGGGCCGGCGGGCTTCGGTCAACCCGATGACTTCGAGATGTTCGAGCGGGTCGGGACGGGGCTGGACGACTCGTCCGATGAGTGGCTCCGATTCGAGCGCGGGCGTGGAGAGGAACAGCCCGGAGACGACGGTGACACCCTGCTGGGGAACGTCACCGACGAGACCCCACAACGTTGCCAGTACCGCCAGTGGATCGCGCTCATGGCCCCGGCGAGCGGAGCATGACCGAGGTGGTCGATCCGGCCGCCGAGTGGTCGGTGACCCAGCGCTGCGCACAGTTCGTCCTGGACGAGGCGGAACTGCTGGACCAGCGCCGCCTCGAGGAGTGGGCGGCGCTGTTCACCGAGGACGCCGTCTACTGGTGGCCGATGGACCCCGCACAGGTGGTGCCCGGGGATGGACTGAACATCGTCTACGACGACCGGGCACGCCTGCTGGACCGGGTTTCGAGGCTGGGCAGCGGGTTGGCGTTCTCGGACGAGCCGAACAGTGCGACGAACCACGTCCTGTCGGGAGTGCGGGTCCTCCGCCTGGAGCAGGCGACCCCACTGAGTGCTGGGCGCTCGCTGGGACCCGGCGAGCACGTGGCGGTCGCTCGTGGCCTGATCGGGCGCAACCGGCAGGGGAACACCGACACCTTGCACGCACGCTTTGTGTGGATCCTCCGGGAGACGGGCGAGTCGTTCGGGATCGTGATGAAGCGCGTCGATCTGCTCAACGCGCGGGATCCCCTGCCGGTGCTCACCGTCCTGCTGTGACCCAGCGGGGTCACGGCCACCGCGAGAGGGCGCCGTGACCTCGCGTCCGCAGAACGGGGTCTCCTGATGTGACCGGGGGGCAGCGCCCGGACCGGTCGCCGGCGCGCTCACCCACTCGCTGCCGTTGCGAGGCATCGCCGTCAGCGACGTGCTCCAGCAGCGCAGGAGCGGGTGGTCGGTGAGTCAGAGGTCCCTGACAGCCGCGCGATCGGCGGGACGACCGATGTCCCCGATCCGGAGGCCGTCTCGTCCGCGGAGTCTGTGATCGTCGACCGAGGGTGCTGGTGGTCGGCGTCCAGGCGCCCCTGACCTCTGCGGCGCTGCCGCTCCGGCGACAGCTGGACGGGAGGAGCAGAACGTGACACGAATCATTTGACTAAATGTCCTTGTGCAACTAGATCACGGCACTTAGCTTCGGGCCATGGCTGGACGATCTGCAGTGCGTGTACCGGGCGGCCGTCGTCCGGCCGGCCTCGACCGGATCCAGGCCTGATGGCCTCCGAGCCGCTGTGGCTGCAGGGGGAGGGCACCGTCACCTCCATGAGGCGAGCGGTCGACATCTCCGGTCCGGTGAACGTCGACGGGATCGTCGTCCTGGTCACCGCGGGCCGGTGCCGGGATGCCGATGCGGTCCGCGCCCTGTGCACGCGCCGGAGCTGGCCGGTCGTCGAGGTGGCCACGGCAGACGACGCGACGTGGACGGCATCGGCCCGCCGGACGTCCTTGGTCGTGGTCACCGGCGCCGAGCCGGCCTTCATCCTGGCGACCGTGGCAGCCGTGCGCCGGTCCAGCTCCGCGCCACTGGCGGTGGTCGGCGACATCGAGGGTCCCGCCCGGACCCGTGCGCTCGCCACGGGAGCCGACGTCGTCCTGCCACCGGTCGACGACCCGGAGAACCTGCTCGCCCACCTGCTGGCGTTGCTCCGCCGGTCCGGGCCCGGGGACCCGAAGGTCCGTTTTCTCATCTCGGGCCGACTCGAGGTCGACCTGTGGAGCCGGCGATGCCAGCTGGACGGGGAACCGTTGCCGCTGTCCCGGACCGAGTACGACCTGCTGGTGCACCTCATGCGCCATGCGCGCAAGGCCGTGCGGTTGGAGAGCATCATCCACGAGGTGTGGCGGTCCCGGGCCTACCAGCTGCAGACGAACGCAGCCCGGATCATGGTCTCCCGCGTCCGGGCGAAACTCCGCAGCCACGACGCGGAGGGCCGGGAGTACATCAAGTGCGTCCGCGGGATCGGCTACGAGTTCAGCCAGCCCGTTCTCCAGGCGGGAGACGGCGCCGCCGAGCAGACGGGTGCCGAGCCAGGCACCCTGACCTTCGCCTCGACGCTGCTCCGGATCGCCGCGGGGCTCCGGGACCTGCGGTACGAGGACGCTGCCCAGTACGCGGTCGACGCGTTGGTCCACGCCACCGGGAGTGACGCCGGCGCCGTCTTCAGCACCCGCCACGGGTTCATCGAGCTGGTCGCAGAGCGAGGGCATCCCGAGGAGTACTGCCAGTACGTCCGCTCCGGTGTCCGGGCCCGGGGCCGCACGGAGGTGCACCCGGACGACCTCACGCAGCCCATTCAGATCAGCGACATCGCCGGGCTGCGCAGCAAGGCGACCTCGCTGCAGATCATGGCGGCGCACGGGTTCCACAGCTACCTGTACGTCCCCCTGATCACGGACGGCGCGACCCAGGGGGGCCTGCGCCTCATGAGCAGGTCGAGCCGACCGCTGGACCCGGTCATGACGATGTTCTGCTGCGCGGTCGGCGGGCTGCTGTCCCTGGCTGTGCCGGCCGACCGCTCGCTGCTGCTGACGAGCGGCTGATCGCTCCCGTTCCGGCGGCAGCCGCCGGCGTCCGAGCACTGTCTGACAACCCAACCGGAGGTTCCTGCTGTGCGCCTGGTCGTGGACTTCGACGTGTGTGAGAGCAACGGCATCTGCATGATGGCCGCCCCCGAGGTGTTCGAGTTGCGGGACGACGACCTGCTGTACGTCCTGGACGAGCAGCCCCCGGAAGAGCTGCGGGCCAAGGTGGAGGAGGCGGCGTGGCGGTGCCCGAAGCAGGCCATCACGGTCGTCGACTGACCCGCTGACGGCGGCGCGTGCGCCTGGTGCGTGGGCAGGGCCGTCCACCCGGATCCGACAGCCAACCGAAAGATCCCCGCGCCTACGGTGCGAGGACGAGGCCCAGTATGACCGAGAACACGTCCGGTGGACGTGCCACATCGGCGGCTGGGCGGTGGGTCGAGTCACGAGAGGCGACGATGCCGAGTGGTCGCGATGGATGCCCTGTCCGATGTGGTGGACCTGAGCGAGGAGCGGTTCGGCCAGGGGGTGCCGTTCGACACCTTCGCGAAGCTGCGCAGCACCGCGCCGATCTGGTGGTCGGAGCGAGACCAGTGCTGGGTCGTGACGTCCTATGACCTGGTCGAGGAGGTCAACCGGGACTTCACGACCTTCTCCAGCGCCGGCGGTCCGATACCGCCTGACGACCCGGGCCACCCCGAGCTCCCGATCATGCTGGCGGACGACCCGCCGGTGCACACCATGTACCGGCGGCTGGTCAGCAGGAACTGGACGCCGCGGGCCGCGCTCACACAGACGTCCCTGGTGGCCGACACGGTGGCCGAGGTGGTGGACGCCTTCGTGAAGAAGGGCGGCGGGGACTTCGTCGACGAGGTCGCCGCCCCCATTCCGTTCCGGATCATCGCTGCGATCGTGGGCATCCCGGCGGCGGACGCCCCTGCGCTGGGTGCGTGGACGAACGCACTGATGCCCAGCAAGGACCCGGAGTACCGACGTGACCCCGATGCCCCGCTGAAGGCGAACCGGGCGCTCGACGCCTACTTCGGGGACCTCCTGGAGGACCACCGCACCAGCCCGCGCGAGGACCTCTGCGGAGCGCTGCTGGGTCTGCGGAAGGCCGACGGCGAGCCCCTCGACGAGCGAGAGCTGCGCGACTTCCTGGCGCTGTTCATCACCGGGGGCAGCGAGACGACCCGTCACCTGCTGAGCCACACGATCCTCGCGCTCACCGAGGCTCCTGGGGAGCGGAAGCGGCTGGTGGAGGGGGACGTCGACGCCGCCACGGCCGTGGAGGAGATGCTCCGCTGGTCCACACCGGTCCTCCACCACTCACGCTGGGCCACGGCGGACGTCGAGGTGGGCGGCCAGCTCGTCCGCAAGGGACAGCGCCTCACCCTGTGGATGATCTCGGCCAACCACGACGAGTCGGTGTTCGAGGACCCGCTGCGGCTGGATCTGGGTCGGCGGCCGAACCCGCACATCTCCTTCGGGGGCGGAGGTCCGCACTTCTGCCTCGGTGCGCACGTCGCACGCCTGGAGGCGGTGCAGACGTTCGAACGACTCCGCCCGATTCTGGGGTCGATCGAGCTGGTCGGCCCGCCGGAGCGGATCTGGACGAACTTCCTCAACGGCATCAAGCGGATGCCGGTCACGCTGTCATGATCATCGACGACGGATCAGCAGCGGGAGCGGGCGCGCGCCTGGTGGACCGGGTCGAGATCGAGGACCTCGCCCGCCGCTACGCCCACGGCATCGACGAGCGGAACTGGGACCAGGTCGACGCCTGCTTCCGACCAGATGCGGACGTGACCGGGACGCAGTACTCCGGGCGCTATCCCCAGTACATCGCGATGCTGCGCCCGGCGGTCGAGCGGTACGGGACGACGATGCACTTCTTCGGCAACCAGCTCACCGAGATGGTCGACGGGGAGACCGCCCGAACGACCACCTACGGGATCGCCTACCACCTCGGGAGCACGAGCGGCACCGAGGACTTCGTCATGGGCGTCCGGTACCGGGACGAGGTGACACGGTCGGCGGGCACGTGGCAGATCCGGCATCGCACGGTGCAGGCGATCTGGCGGCAGCCCGTCGGGGCCGAGATCCAGTCACTCCTGCCGGCGCGCTGAGGAACGGCGTCCTCAGCACACGCTTTGCGGTTCCCCGGGGTTCGTCCCGAGGACGGAGCCGGTCGGCGCCGCGGCGGGCACGAGCCCGCGGCCGGTGCTCCACACATCCCACTCTCAAGGAGGTCGACGATGACCCGGGTAGACGACACGGACGTTCCCGACTACGCCAACATGCTCCGGCTCGACGGACGCGGCGTCGTCGTGCTGGGGGCCGGACAGGGCATGGGCAGGCAGGCCGCGCACGCCCTGTCGGCCCTCGGGGCGCGGACGTTGTGCGTGGACAAGGACGTCGATCTCGCACAGGAGATCGCGCGGGAGGTCGACGGCGTCCCGCTCGCAGCGGACATCACCGTCCGCGACGACATGGAGACCATCTTCGCGAAGGCGGGGGCCGAGTTCGGTCGGGTCGACGGCGTCGTGGACATCGTCGGACTGGCCCGGTGGATGAACCTCGCCGACATGGACGACGACACGTGGGACTTCGAGTTCGACATGTGCCTGCGGCATGCGTTCCTGGCCATGCAGATCGGTGCTCGGGCGATGCGGGGGACCGGCGGCGGCGCCATGGCGTTCGTCGCGTCGATCTCAGGGCTCCAGTCGGCACCCAACCACGCCGCCTACGGCGCGGCGAAGGCCGGCCTGATGGCCCTGGTCCGGTCCGCCGCCGTGGAGTTCGGCGCGTGGGGCATCCGGGTCAACTCGGTCGCGCCCGGCGCGACCACGACCCCCCGGATCAGCGCGATGCTCACGCCGGAGACCCGGGCCGGCTACGAGTCACTGATCCCCACCGGTCAGTTGAACAAGCCGGCGGACATCGCGGCCGCTCTGTTGTTCCTCCTGTCGCCCCTCAGCGCGAACATCACCGGCCAGACTTTGGTCGTCGACGGCGGCGTCACCGCGCGCTATGCGTTCCAGTAGGGCTGCCCCGCGGCCACGTCGGCGATGCCGCCGGGCCGGCCGGGTGCGATCGGGCGAGTGGACAGGTCACAGACCGTGACCGCTCCCAGGATGTCTACAGGAAGTTGAAAGCTTTCCGGCGCTACCGTCCGCGCAGAGCGGGCCGTGGACAGAGTCGTCAGGGGTCGTCATGGACAACAGCAGGCAAGTCGCCTTCGTCACTGGGGCGAGCCGCGGCATCGGCAAGGCCGTGGCCGTGCACCTCGCACGGGAGGGCTACGACGTCGCCATCGGGGCGCGGACCCTCGAGGAGGGGGAAGCGCGGGAACACTCGTCGACGGTCAAGAAGTCGAACACCTCGCCGCTGCCGGGATCGCTGCAGTCGACCGCTGCGCTCATCGAGGCGGAGGGTCAGCGGGCGCTGTCGGTGTACCTCGACCTCCTGGATCTGCCCTCGCTCGGCACGGCGGTGGCGACGGTCCTGGAGCGTTGGGGCCGGGTCGACGTCCTGGTCAACAACGCCCGGTACATCGGCCCCGGCCACATGGACCACTTCCTGGACGCGCCGATCGAGCTCATCGAGAAGCAGGTCCACGCCAACGCCATCGTCCCGCTCCACCTCATGCGCCTGGTGCTGCCGCAGATGATCGCGCGCGGCAGCGGCCTCGTCCTGAACATGACCTCGGGATGTGCGGTCTCCGACCCGCCGGCTGCGGCGGGCGAGGGCGGGTGGGCCCTCGGCTACGGGATGAGCAAGGCGGCCATGCACCGGCAGGTCGGCATCCTGAGCAGGGAACTGGCCGGCACGGGCGTGAACTTCGTGAACATCGAGCCGGGGCTCATCGGAACCGAGCGCATGGCGCTGGACATGGCCGAGTTCGGATTCGACGCCTCGACCATGACCCCGCCGGATGTCATCGGTGCCGTGGCCGCCTGGCTGGCGAGCACCCCGGACGTGGAGAAGCACAACGGCCGCACCATCGACGGCCAAGAAACCTGTCGTGAACTCAGTCTGCTGGCTGGCTGGCCGGCCGCAGTCGGCGGCTGACCACTCGGTACGTCGGACCACTGCCCTCCCCGGCGGGGAGGGTGCAGCACTTTTCCTTGGCAGCCCGCGCGACAGGATCGCGCCGGTGCCCCAGCGGTGTAGAGAGAGGACGGTCCATGTCTCCCAAGAGGCGTTGGGTGTTGGCGACGAGCGTCGTGAGCGTGGTGGGTGTGGCGCTCAGCGGCTGCGGCGGAGGAGAGGAGCGCTCGTCGTCAGCCGGCCAGCAGGGGGACTACGTCATCGGCATCGACGACGTGCTGTCCGGCCCGCTGGCCGGCTACGGGCAGTCCTTCCTCACCAGCGCCCGTGCGGCGGTGGAGTACGTCAACGACAACGGCGGGGTCAACGGCCGGAACGTGCGCCTGGAGACCGCCGACTCTGCCGCGGCTGGGCAGAACGCCTCGGCGGCTGCCCAGCAGCTGATCAACGCCAAGGGCGCCATGGCGATCCTCGGCTTCACGTTGAGTGACGACTGCGCGGCGGTGTCCGCGGTGGCCGAGAGCAGGAAGGTGCCGATCGTCTGCACCTCGACGCCGGCAGCACAGCTCGCCCCGGTCAAGGACTACGTCTTCGCGAGCAACGACGTCGAGGTGCAGGAGATCCCCGGCATGGTCGCGTTCGCCCAGGAGACGCTGGGCTTCGGTGCCGGGACGAGGTTCGCCATCGTCGACACCAGCCCGACCGGCGTCCAGCTGTGGGCGGAGGGCCTGACCAAGGCGCTGGAGAAGGAGGGCTTCGAGCTGACGACGCACCAGACCATCCCGGTCACCGCGGTCAACGGCAGCACCCAGATCTCCGAGGTGGTCTCCTCCAACCCGGACATCATCTTCGCCGAGCCGGTGGCGTCCCAGTACCAGCCGCTGGTGCAGGCACTGCGGGCGGCCGGGAACGACGCCCCGATCGTCGCCGCCCACAACGGGGCGAACTACGGCGGCCTCAGCACCATCAAGGACGCCGGCCTGTACAACGCGACGGCGACGGAGTTCGTCGTCGACGCCGCCCCGGAGGGCGAGGGCGCGAAGATGTACGCCGATGCCATGGCAGCGATCGGTGAGGGCTCGCCCGCGCAGATGAACGGTGTCATCGGTGCCCCTGGCTTCCTGGCCACCTACGGCGTCATCAAGGCGCTGGAGAACTGTGCCGACGAGTGCACCGGCGAGAAGTTGGCCAGTGCGATGGAGAAGGTCAGCATCCCCATGCCCGGACTGGTGTCCGGCAACTACGGCTGGACCGCCGAGCTGCACCAGCCGTACCACGAGTACTTCTTCTACCACTGGGACGACGCCGCGCAGCAGCCGGTGATCGCCCAGTCCGGTGTCCCCTACGACAACCTGAGCCAGTAGGCGCACGCGCGACAGCGGCGTATCGACATGAACGCGGACATCGCAAACATCATCGGCAACGGCCTGGTCACCGGCTGCATCTACGCCCTCATCGGCGTCGGGTTCGTAGTGGTGTTCCGAGCCACAGGGGTGGTCAGCTTCGCCCAGGGCGCGTTCATGGTGCTGGGCGCGCTGATCTTCGCCACGGTGACCCGCAACGGTCAGGACCTGTCGGTCGGCCTCATCGCGGTCGTACTGGTCATGTTCCTCATCGGTGGGTTGATCTACCGGCTCGTGTTCGCCCGGCTGGCGGGCTCGGAGGTCTTCGTCACCTCGATCGCGACCGTCGGACTGGGCATCGTCCTGCAGGTGGTCGCCCTGCTGGTGTGGGGTCCGGAGGTGATCGTCGTGCCGGCACCGTTCGACTTCCGGTCGCAGGTCCACGTCGTGGGAGCACTCAGCTTCAGCGCGCTCGACCTGTTCGTCATGGGCCTCACCGTGGTCGTGTTCGCGCTGATCGTCGTCGGTCTGCAGCGCACTCCGACGGGGCTGCGGATGCGGGCGGTGGCCAACAACCCGCGCCTGGCGGCGTACGGCGGGGTGAACGTGGTCAGGACGTCGACGCTGGCCTGGGGCATCGGGGCGGCCACGGCCGGGCTGGCGGGGGTCGTGTTCCTCCTCGGCTCCCAGCCGGACCCGGTGAGCGTCTTCTCCCTGGGGCTGGCTGCCTTCCCGGCCATCCTGCTCGGGGGGCTCGACTCCATCCCAGGAAGCCTCGTCGGTGGCATCCTCATCGGGCTCCTCCAGGCGTCCGTCGGGGTCTACATCGGAGGCGCGTGGCAGGACGTCGTCTCCTATTGCGTCCTGCTCGGATTGTTGCTGATCCGACCGCAGGGAATTCTCGGCAGCGTCGGGGTGGCACGGTTGTGACGACCACTGCGCAGGGCCGAGGGGACTCGGTGCTGGACAGCCAGGCGACCACGAGTCGGGCCGACGGTGGGGGCGACGCCTCCGAGCCGCGGGGCTGGCGGATGGTGCCGTCCGGCCCGGGTCTCGGCACGCTGGTCTTCGTGGCGATCGCGATGGCCACCGTCCTCGCCGGTGGGCCGTACGCCCTGTACACGGGGACGCTGATCTGCATCTACGCGATCGTGACGGTCAGCCAGGAGTGGATCCTCGGTCGCGCTGGGCTGGTGTCGCTCGGTTCGGCCGCGATCATGGCCATCGGCGCCTACACGACCGCTCGTCTCAGCGAGACGTCGTGGGGCCTGTTCCCGGTGCCGCTCCTCGTCTCGTTCGTCTTCGGTGGCATCGTCGGTCTGCTCATCGGTGTCCCGGGTCTGCGCTTCAAAGGGCTCTACCTGATGCTGACGACCCTGGCGCTGCAGTTCATCGTGATGTTCGCCGGCCAGAAGTACCAGGGTGTGGAACACGAGGCCGGATTCCTGGTGACCCCGCCGACGTGGGGGTCGCTGCCGCTGAACACGCCCAAGGCACTGTTCATCATCACCGCCGTGGTGCTCGGGCTGGTCCTGTTCGCCCTCAGCGGGATCTACCGCGGCGTTCCCGGGCGGGTGTGGAACGCGATGCGGCAGGACGAGGCGGCTGCGTCGGTGCTCGGCGCCCATCTCGTCCGATGGAAGCTGGCCGCGTTCATCGGGAGCTCGGCGATCACCGCCGTGGGTGGATCGCTCTACGCCTATCAAGCGGGGCAGGTCTCCTACAACAGCTTCTCGCTGGAGTTGAGCCTCACGCTGCTCGTCATGGTCTTCATCGGTGGCCTGGGGACACTGGCCGGCCCGGTCATCGGTGCGGCGGTCATCGTCCTGCTCCCGATCCTGCTGGATGACCTAGCGGACGCCTTCGCCGGCTTGCCGGACGTCGCCAACTGGCTGTTCATCAACCAGGCGACGCTGGCGAACGGGCTCTACGGCCTGCTCCTGCTGCTCGTCCTGTTGTTCGAGCGCGACGGCATCTTCGGGCTCGGTCGCCGGCTGGGCCGGGGAGCCCTCGGCATGGGCCGTCGGCTGACAACGACACGGGGGGAGAACTGATGTGGCGGCGCGGCGGGACATCGGCCGGCGGATCGCACGAGGCGGCAGACGGCCCTCTCCTGGACGTACGAGACCTGTCGGTCGTCTACGCGAACGGTGCGCACGGTGGCAATGGCGTCGACCTGTCCGTGCGCGCGGGCGAGATCGTCGCGGTACTGGGCCGCAACGGGGCCGGCAAGACGTCCCTCCTGCGCGGGATCGCCGGCTTCCTGCCCAGCGAGCACATCGTCGTGCACGGCCACGTGGTCATCAACGGGGTGGACCTGGCCGGTCGCGACCCGATGCGGTCCTTCCGGCAGGGGATCGTCATGGTCCCAGAGCGGGACAAGGTGTTCGCGGCGCTGACGGTCGTCGAACACCTCCGGCTCGCGACCCGTGGCGGTCAGGACCCCAACTCGCCGTGCATGTTCGGCGCCCTGGACAGGCTGCGGGGGAGACAGGCTGGTCTGCTGAGTGGGGGGGAGCGACAGATGCTCGCGCTGGAGACGGCGTTCCGGAACGACCCGAAGCTCCTGCTCGTCGACGAGGCCTCGCTGGGGCTGGCGCCGGTGATCGTGAAGGAGCTCATGTCCCGGCTGCGGGAGATCGCCACCGAGCGGAACACCGCCGTCATCGCGGTCGAGCAGGACGCTTCGGCGGCACTGCGCCTGGCAGACCGGCTGTACGTGATGAACCACGGCCGGGTGGTCTGGGAGGGGCTGGCCCAGGACGCGACCGCCGCTGACCTCGCTGCCGAGTACCTCGGGACCGTCCGATGAGCGAGGCGCGGCTGGACGTGGCAGGGGTGGTCGTCGCCTTCGGCGGACTGAAAGCGGTGGACGACGTCTCGTTCGTCGTGGCGCCCGGCGAGACGTTCGGGATCATCGGTCCGAACGGTGCCGGGAAGACCACCCTGCTCAACGCGGTGTCCGGCCTCGTCCCGCTGCAGCAGGGAACGGTCCGGCTCGACGGAGCGGAGCTGCACGGGCTGCGCCCCGACCAGCGCACCGCCCGAGGCGTGAGCCGGACCTTCCAGGCCGCGGAGGTGTTCAACGAGTTCCGGGTCCGTGACTACGTCTCCCTCGGCCGGCTGTCCGGACAGCGCCAGTCGGTCGTCGGCGCAGCACTCCGGCTCCCCGGCATCATCCGGGCGGAGCGTGCCGAGCGGGCGGACGTGGAACGCCTGCTGGCGACCTACGGCCTGAGCCACATCGCCGACGAGGTCCTCCGGGAGCTGCCCTACGGGGTTCGGAAGCTCGTGGACATCCTGCGCGCCCTCTTCGGCCGTCCGCTCGTGCTCCTGTTGGACGAACCGACCTCCGGGACGGCCACGTCCGACCGGGTCGCCCTGCGCGAGGTGCTCCAGCAGGCCGGGCAGGACGGCCTGACCACGGTGGTCGTCGACCACGACGTCCAGTTCGTGTCCGACCTGTGTGACCGGTTGCTGGTGGTCGACTTCGGGCAGGAGCTCGGCACCGGGGCACCCGCGGAGGTGCTCGCCCGCGCCGATGTCCGGGCGGCCTACGTCGGCGCGGAGTGACCGGGCCGCCGTGACAGCCGCTCGTGCCAGGGCGGGGGAGTGGAGGCCGGGACCTCGCCGAGGCAGGAGATCGCCGTGATCGGAGGGGACGACAGCTCCAGCCAGCAACGACGCGAGTCCGGTCGCGACCTCGCCAGGGTGGTGGAGGAGTTCCGGGCGAACGGGGGGCAGGTGGGCGGTGCCTTCGAAGGGGTCCCGCTCACGCTGGTCCACCACCGGGGTCGCAGGAGCGGGCGGGACCACGTCTCACCCGTGATGTACCTGGCCGACGACACCGATCCCGGGACGATCTACGTGTTCGCCTCGAAGGCCGGTGCGCCGACCCACCCCGACTGGTACCACAACCTCGCGGCCGCAGGCGTGGCCGAGGTGGAGGTCGGCACCGAGACGTATCAGGTGTCCGTCATCGAGCTGCGTGGAGACGAGCGAGATCGCATCTACGCAGCACAGGCGAACCGGTACCCGGGCTTCGCCGAGTACGCCCGGAAGACAGCCGGGACACGCACGATCCCGGTGCTCGCCCTGCGGCGCCGCAGCCGGCCCGGGTGTCCCGATCCTCCTCGGCCAGCGCCGCACCCGCCCGGCTGCGGTGCTGGCCGAGGAGTCGTGGCCTAGCGCTGGACCGCTGCGGCCGCGGCGTCGCCGGCGACGTAGCCGGACACCAGGGCCGGGCCCAACGTGCCGCCGGCGCCGCCGTAGGTCATGCCCATCGCGGTCACGGCCATGGCGTTACCGGCCGCGTACAGCCCGGCGATCGGCTCGAGGTCGACGTCGAGCACCCGGCCCTCCGCGTCGGTCCGCGGACCGCCCTTCGTGCCCAGCGCACCGCTGTACACCCGCACCGCGTAGTACGGCGCGGTGTCCAGCGGCCCGAGCGTGGCGGCCGGGCCGGTTCCGCGGCTGGGGTCGCCCCACCACTTGTCGACGGCGCTGCCGCCGCGCCCGAAGTCCGGATCGCACTCGTCGGCGGCGTTCTCGTTGAACCGCTTGATCGTCGCCGCGAGGGCGTCGGGCTGGACGCCGAGCTGGTCGGCGAGCTCCTCGATCGAGTCGGCGCGGGTGATCCACGAGGGCACGGGGGAGTCGCCGCGGTGCCCGGCCAGCCCGTAGCTGGTCCAGTAGCCGTGGTCGAACACCATCCACGCAGGGTTGTTCACGTACTCGAAGGTGGTCACGTCGACGACGTGGAAGGCGGCGCCGAAGGCGTTGTAGTTGACCGCCTCGTTGGCGAAGCGGGCGCCCCGGCTGTTCACGATGATCGACCGCGGCCGGGTCCGCTCGCCGTTGACCAGCCACGAGGCGGTGCCCGTCGGCGTCGGGACGTCGATCGTCGGCGCCCACCAGGCCTCGCGCATGTTGCCCAGCGCGGCCCCGACCCGCATCGCCATCCGCAGGCCGTCGCCGGTGTTCGTCGGCACCGAGGCCGGTCGGTCCAGCGGCCCGCGCAGGAAGCTGCCGACCAGCTCCGGGTCCCACTCGAAGCCGCCGGTGGCGATGACGACGCCACGTGCGGCCCCGACGTCGACCGGTCCCTCCGCCGTCTCGAACCGGACGCCGACGACCCGCCCGTCCTCGGTCAGCAGCCGGGTGGCCCGCATGCCGGTGCGCGGCTCGATCCCGCGGTCCAGGCACCCCCGCAGCAGCCGGCCGGCCAGCGCCTGGCCGGTGCCGCGCTCGTCCCGCTC
>JAOPVN010000614.1 GCA_025966175.1 Modestobacter sp.
AGGGCGACCTGGTCGACGGCACCCCCGGCCACGACCGCGGCGACGGCGGCGAGACGGACACCGTGCTGACCACCGACGACGAGGCGCAGCGCGACGACTCCGTGACCCGTCCGGGCAACGTCTGAGAGAGCCCGGACCGGGGGCTCGGGTCCTAGGGTCGGAGACATGCCCGAGAGCGAGCACCTGGCTGGACGGCGCGCGATGGTGACCGGGGGTGCGTCCGGGATCGGCCACGCCTGCGCGGTCCGGCTGGCTGCGGCCGGCGCGGCCGTCCTGGTGGTCGACCGGGACGCCGCCGCGGCCGAGGCCGTGGCGGCCGAGGTCGGCGGCACGGCCCTCACCATCGACCTGTCCGACCTGGACGCCGTCGACCGGCTGGACCTCGACGTCGACGTGCTGGTCAACAACGCCGGCCTGCAGCACGTCGCGCCGGTGCACGAGTTCCCGGTGGACCGGTTCTCCTACATCCTTCGGCTGATGGTGGAGGCGCCGTTCCGGCTGGTCCGCGGGGCGCTGCCGCACATGTACGGCAGCGGCTGGGGCCGGGTGGTGAACATCAGCTCGGTCCACGGGCTGCGCGCCTCGCCGTACAAGGTCGCCTACGTCACGGCGAAGCACGGCCTGGAGGGCCTGTCCAAGGTCGTCGCCCTGGAGGGCGCCGAGCACGGGGTGACCTCCAACTGCGTGAACCCCGCGTACGTGCGGACCCCGCTGGTCGAGGGGCAGATCCACGACCAGGCGAAGGCGCACGGGCTCACCGAGGACGAGGTGGTCGAGCGGGTACTGCTCGAACCGGCGGCGCTCAAGCGCCTGATCGAGCCGACCGAGGTCGCCGACGCGGTGGCCTGGCTCTGCTCCCCCGCGGCGACCTCGGTCACCGGCAGCTCCCTGGTGATGGACGGCGGCTGGACCGCGCACTGAAAGAGGACCCCCTGCCCCCCAGGAAGGACCCCGTCCTCCTCACCCTCGCAGGCTCGGGGCGAGCCTCGGGACGGGGCCATGGACGCTCGAGGAGGGGCCCTGCAGGGGGCCCGACCTAGGCTGGGCGGGTGCCTCCGCTCACCGCTGTCCTGGCCTTGCGCGAGGACGAGTGGACGGCGCGCGAGGCGGCACACCAGCGCCGGATCGACACCTGGCTGGTGCCGCACCAGCAACGGCGCCGGGACGGCGTGGCGCACCCGGTGTGGGACTTCCTCTTCACCTACTACTCCGAGACGCCCGGCCGGCTGCGCCGCTGGCATCCCGGGGTGGGTCAGGTCCTCACCGGCGATGCGGCGCGCGCCCGGCTGAGCTGGCCGCTCTACACCGAGGCCGGCGACGGGGTCACGGTCGACGTCGAGGCCCTCCTCGCCAAGCGGAGCGCCGCGGTCGGCTGGGTGCACGGCCTGCTGTCGGCGACGGCGGGGCGACCGGCCCAGTTCGGCTGTTTCGGGCTGCACGAGTGGGCGATGCTCTATCGCCCCGGCGACGGCGAGGTGCGGCACGAGCAGCTGCCGCTGCGGCTGGGTCAGGCGGGCACCGACGCCGTCGTCGAGAGCCACCGGGTGCAGTGCAGCCACATCGACGCCTACCGCTTCTTCACCCGCGCCGCGGAACCGCGCAACACCCTCACGCCCACCCGGGACACCCAGCAGCAGCTGGAGCAGCCGGGCTGCCTGCACGCGACGATGGACCTCTACAAGTGGGCCTACAAGCTCAGCCCCGCCGTCCCGGGGGAGCTGCTGGCCGACTGCTTCGCCCTCGCCGCCGACGTCCGCGAGCTCGACATGCGAGCCTCCCCCTACGACCTGCGGGAGCTCGGCTGGGTGCCGGTCGCGATCGAGACGCCGGAGGGCAAGGCCGAGTACGTCGCCGCCCAGCGCGGGTTCGCCGCCCGCGGCGCCGCCTTGCGGGAACGGCTGCTCGAGGTGTGCCGGGCGCTGCTCGGCGAGAGCTGACGTCGTACGGTCGGTGGGTGACCTCCACCCGAACCGACCGCTGGCTGCACCTGGACGGGACGACGAACACCCGGGACCTGGGCGGGCTGCCCACGGTGGACGGCGGGGAGACCGCGTTCGGCCGGGTGCTGCGCAGCGACAACCTGCAGACCCTCAGCGAGGCCGACGTCCGCACCCTGGTCGAGGAGGTCGGCCTCACCGAGGTCGTCGACCTGCGCACCACGGCGGAGATCCTCATGGAGGGCCGCGGCCCGCTGCGCGACGTCGACGCGGTCACCCACCGGCACTTCACGCTGCTGCCCGAGCGCGGGATGCGCACCGACGTCTTCGCCGCCGAGGAGGACGACGAGGAGATCCGCGCCCAACTCCCCGCGGACTGGATCGAGTCGATCCTGCCGCGTCAGGTGGCTCCCGGCGACGAGGGTGAGCCGCCGGCGGTCCGGTCCTACCTGGGGTATCTGACCGACGGTGCCGACAACGTGCTGGCCGCGCTGCGCTCGCTGGCAGCGGGCGGGCCGGGCGCTGCGGTGGTGCACTGCGCGGCCGGCAAGGACCGCACCGGCGTCGTCGTCGCCCTGGCGCTGGCGGTGGCCGGGGTGGAGCCCGAGGCGATCGTCGCCGACTACGCGCAGACCGCCGAGGTGATCGACGCCCTGGTCGCCAAGCTGACCGCCAGCCCGACCTACGCCGAGGACATGACCCGCCGGGACGTCGCCAGCCACACTCCGCGGGCGGAGTCGATGCGTCGGGTCCTCGAGGTGCTCGACGAGCGGTGGGGTGGGCCGGTCGGCTGGCTCGAGGCGCACGGCTTCGGCGCCGACGAGCAGGCTGCGCTGCGCGCTCGCCTGCGGGGCTGAGGAGGGACCACCCCTCGTCGGGCGGCAGCGGTCCCCGCCTGGCCGGGCCCCTTCCGGGTACCGCCCCGAGCTTGCGAGGGGTGGGGGAAGGGAGCCCTTCCAGCAGAGGACCCCGGCTCCCATCAGGGAGTCCGGGGTCGCGGTGCGTTCCTGGTGACGTACTGGAGCGGCCCTCTCGCAGGGTCCCGCCGCGAGCGCGCGAGTGGTGGGGGAGAGAGGGTCCTTCGTCAGCGCAGGACGTTGGTGAACTGGCTGCTGTTGGCCAGGGTCAGCAGCTCGTCCCGCATGGCGGGGCTGCTGGTGCGGGCGACGGCGGCCGCGAGGGCCCGTCGCGTACGCGACGCCTGCCGACGCTGACGCCAGCTGGAGGTCACGCTGCTCATGTCACTGCCTTCTTCCGGTGGTCCCGAGGGGGTGTTACGCCTGTAGTAAAGCAGGCATAGCGCCTGATATTCCATCGGATCACAGGGCGTGTCGCTGAACTTGCCGATGGTTCATTCACTCCAAGGAGGGACTCGCCATCGATCCCTCATCGCAGCGTCACCCTCGGGACACCACGGAGCCCCGCCGGTCTGCTCGACCGACGGGGCTCCTCAGTGGGGTTCCGGGTCAGGCGCCGGCGAGCACCTCGCGGACGGCGGCCCGCGCCGACGCCGGGTCGGCCGCCGCGAGCGCCACCTCGGCCGCGCGCTGGCAGGTCGCCAGGTCCACCGTCGCCAGCCGGGCCCCGACCCCGGCCACCGAGGAGGCAGCACAGGACAGCGAGGAGATGCCCATCCCGACCAGCACGCAGGCCAGGGTCGGGTCCGCAGCCGCCTCGCCACAGACACCCACGGGCTTGCCGGCCCGCTGACCGGCCGCCGCAGTGGCCTGCACCAGCGCCAGCAGCGCCGGCTGCCAGGGGTCGGTGAGGTCGGCCAGATCGGCCGAGAGCCGGTCGGCAGCCAGCGTGTACTGCGACAGGTCGTTGGTGCCGATCGACAGGAAGTCCAGGTGCTCGAGGAACCGGTCGGCCAGGACGGCGACCGAGGGCACCTCGACCATCACCCCGGGCACCATGCCGCGCTCGCGCACCTGCGCGGCGAACTCGGCGGCCTCGGCGACGGTGGCGACCATCGGGGCCATCACCCACGGGGAGGTGTCGGTGGTGGCCCGGGCCGCCTCGGCGACGGCGTCCAGCTGACGGGTGAGCAGGCCGGGGTCACGGCGGGCGGTGCGCAGCCCGCGGACGCCGAGCGCCGGGTTGGCCTCGTCCGGCGGGGTGGCGAACGGCAGCGGCTTGTCCGAGCCGGCGTCCAGCGTGCGCAGCACGACCTTGCCGCCCGGGAACGCGGAGAACACCCCCGCGTAGATCTCCGCCTGCTCCTTCACCGAGGGCTCCTCGGTGCGGCCGAAGAAGGCGAGCTCGGTGCGGAGCAGGCCGACCCCCTCGGCGTGGGCCTTCGCGGCGGCCCGCGCCCCGGCGCCGTCCTGCACGTTGGCCAGCACCTGCACGCGGTGGCCGTCCCGGGTGGTGCCCGGGCCACGGTAGGTGGCCAGCGCGGCCGCCGCCTCGCGGGCGGCGCGGACGCGGAGCTCCGCCTCGGCCCGGTCGGGGTCGACGGTCACGGTGCCCTGCTCGCCGTCCACCAGCACGGTGGCGCCCACCGGGACGTCGTTCAGGCCGCCGACGCCCACCACGCAGGGCAGGCCGAGCTGGCGGGCGATGATCGCGGTGTGGCTGGTCGCACCGCCGAGGCGGGTGGCCAGCGCGATGATCCGGGTCGGGTCCAGCCCGGCGGTGTCGGCCGGCGCGAGATCGTCGGCGAGCAGGACCGACGGCGTCTCGGGCGCCGGGACGCCGGGCTCACCCTGCCCCGTCAGCTCGGCGACGATGCGGTCCCGGACGTCCCGGACATCGGTCGCCCGCTCGGCCATCACGCCGCCCAGGCTGGTGAACAGCTCGACGAACTGCTCCGCGGCCGCGACCGTGGCCACCTCCGCGGAGGCGCCCTCACCGATCTTCTGCTCGACGGTCGACAGCAGCCCGCGGTCCCGGGCCAGCTGCGCCGTGGTGTTGAGGACCTCGGCGCTGACCCCGGTCGCAGCGGCGGCCCGCGCGGCCAGCCGCTCCGCGACGGCGTCGGCGGCTGCGGTGAACCGGTCCTTCTCAGCGACCCGCTGGTCCTCCGGGACGAACGGTCCGGGGGTCGTCGGCAACTCGACCGAACCCACCGGGCGGACGACGGGGCCGACCGCCGCCCCCGGGACCACCGGCGTCCCGGTCAGCACGATCGTTCCCACCAGGGTCTCCGTGGGGAGCCGGGTACCAGTCGGGGTGGTGGACATGGTGGCCTCACTGTCTGCTCGAACCCGGGCGGAGGCCCGTCCCGGGGACGGGCGGCGTCGCGGCCGGCTCATGGGCGTGGTCGTCGGACGTGCGGAGTTGAGGGTGGCGCAGCGACGATGGTGCACCTGGTGACCAGAGTCACGAATGAGTCTTGACTTGTCAACTGATCCCACGTAGAACAACAACAACGCAGCTCGAAACCCACATAATCGGGCATGCCACCGACAGCCCGGCGCAACGCAGCCCAGGGAGGTGACCGTGTACGCGGAGGAACGTCAGCAGGCCATCGCGGGCCTGGTCACCCAGCGCGGCCGGGTCGCCGTCACCGCCGTCGCCGAGCACTTCGGGGTGACCACGGAGACCGTGCGCCGGGACCTCGCCGTCCTCGAGCGCGCCGGGATGCTGCGCCGGGTGCACGGTGGCGCCGTCCCCGCAGGCACGCTCACCGTGGTCGAGCCGGGCCTGGGCGAGCGGCGGAGCACCCGCACCGCCGCCAAGCACCGGATCGCCGTCGCCGCGCTCACCCTCCTGCCCGGCACCCACGGGTCGCTGATCCTGGACGGCGGCAGCACGACCGCGGCGCTGGCCGAGCTGCTCCCCGGGGACCGCTCGCTCGTCGCCGCCACCAACTCGGTGCCGATCGCGGCCCGGCTGGCGGGCTCCCCCGGGATCACGCTGCACGTACTCGGCGGGCGGGTCCGGGGCATCACCCAGTCCGCGGTGGGCGAGTCCACCGTGAGCGCACTGACGGATCTGCGCGCCGACGTCGTCTTCCTGGGCACGAACGGCATCAGCGCCGGGCACGGCTTCTCCACCCCGGACGAGGCGGAGGCCTCGGTCAAGCGGGCGATGGCCCGGGCCGGGCAGCGGGTCGTCGTGCTCGGGGACAGCAGCAAGCTCGGCCACGAGCACCTGGTGCGCTTCGCGGCCGTCGAGGACGTCGACGTCCTGGTGACCGACGACGAGGCCGACCCGGCCGTCGTCGCCGAACTCGAGTTCTCTGGGATCGAGGTGCTCGTCGCATGAGGACGGACCCCGTTGCGACCGGCGGGCGGGTGGTCACGCTGACCGCCAACCCCAGCCTGGACCGCACGCTGGACCTGCCCGGCCCGCTGGAACGCGGCACGGTGACCCGACTGGGGGTCAGCCACACCGAGCCCGGCGGCAAGGGCGTCAACGTCTCCCGGGCGATCGCCGCCGCCGGTGCCGACGTCGTCTCGGTGCTCCCCGCTGCGGAGGGCGACCCGATCGTGCAGGCCCTGCAGACGCTGGGGCTGCCGCTGGCGACCGTGCCGATCGGCGCCCCGGTGCGCACCAACTACACGCTCACCGAGCCCGACGGCACGACGACCAAGCTCAACGAGCCGGGCGCCCAGCTCGACGCCACGACGCTGGCCGCGCTCGAGGCCGCGGTGCACGAGCACGCAGTCGGGGCCCGGTGGGTCGTGCTCTCCGGTTCACTGCCTCCCGGCGCCCCGCTGGACTGGTACGCGACCCTGGTCCGGTCACTGCGCGGCACGGGCGCGCGGATCGCCGTCGACACCTCCGAGGCACCGCTGCTCGCCCTGCTGGCGGCCGGGCCGGACGCCGCCCCCGATCTGCTCAAGCCCAATACCGAGGAGCTGGCCCAGCTGGCCGGGGTCTCCGAGGAGACGGTGACCAGCGATCCGGCTGCCGCACTGGCAGCCGTCGCCGCCCTGCACGAGCGGGGTGTGGCCGAGGTGCTGCTCACCCTCGGCGCGGACGGCGCACTGCTGTCCACCGCCGACGGCGGCCTGTGGTCGGCCCGCCCACCGCGGATCACCGTGCGCAGCACCGTCGGCGCCGGTGACTCCAGCCTGGCCGGGTACGTCCTGGCCGACCTCGCCGGCCTCGACCCGGCCGGCCGGCTGCGCACCGCCGTGGCCTACGGCGCGGCCAGCGCATCGCTGCCGGGCTCCGCCGTCCCCACCCCTGCCCAGGCCGACCCCGCCGCGGTCACCGTGGCGCCCGGCCTGCCCGCCCACCTTGCTCCCGCCGAGGCCATCCCGGCCGCCGGTGCCGACGCCCGCTGAGAACCCCGGGAGATCCACCATGTCCGCACTCATCACTCCCGATCTGGTGGCGCTCGACGCCGACCTCGGTCCCGACAAGGCCTCCGTCGTCCGCCGGCTGGCCGGCCTGGTCGCCGGCGCCGGCCGCTCGACGGGGGCCGAGGCGCTGTACGAGGACGCCATGGCCCGCGAGGCCAAGGCGGCCACCGGCCTGCCCGGTGGGATCGCGATCCCGCACTGCCGCTCCGCGGCGGTGACCCAGGCGTCGCTGGCCTTCGCCCGGCTCGACCCGAAGGTGGACTTCGGCGCGCCGGACGGCCCGGCGGACCTCGCCTTCCTGATCGCCGCCCCCGAGCACGGCGACGCCGACCACCTCACCCTGCTCACCGCGCTGGCCCGCGCGCTGGTGCGGCCGGAGTTCGTCTCCTCGCTGCGCGCGGCCAGCACGCCGGCCGAGATCGTGGCCCTGGTGCAGGACGTCGTCTCCCCCGCCGAGTCCGCGGGTGCGACGGCGACCGTGGCGCCGAGCACCCCCGCGGCGACCACCTCCGCGCCGCAGTCGGCCCGCAGCATCGTCGCGGTCAGCGCCTGCCCGACCGGCATCGCGCACACCTACATGGCCGCCGACAAGCTCACCGCCGCGGCCAAGGAGATGGGCGTCGAGCTGCACGTGGAGACCCAGGGCTCCTCGGGTTCCACGCCGCTGGACGCCTCGGTGATCAGCAAGGCCGACGCGGTCATCTTCGCCGTGGACGTCGGCGTCAAGGACCGGGACCGCTTCGCCGGGAAGCCCGTCATCCAGTCCGGCACCAAGCGGGCGATGAACGAGCCCGAGGTGATGATCCGCGAGGCGCTGGCCGCCGCCGACGACCCGAACGCGCGCCGCGTCGAGGGCGGTGGCGGTGGCGGTGGCGGTGGCGGAGGCGGGATCCCCGCCACCGGTGGTGGCGGGGGTGGGCCCAGCGGAGGCGCGGAGGTCCGCCGCTGGCTGCTGACCGGGGTCAGCTACATGATCCCGTTCGTCGCGGCCGGCGGTCTGCTCATCGCGCTCGGCTTCCTGCTCGGCGGGTACCAGATCGTCAACCCGGACCCGAACGCCGACGGCCTGAGCTTCGCGCAGAACTGGGTCCTCAACAACACCTTCTTCAACCTGCCCAGCGTGTCGGGGGTCGACCACCTCAACGACGGGCTGCTCGGCTACCTGGGCGCGGTGTGCACCGTGCTCGGCCAGGCGGCCTTCGGCTTCCTGGTCCCGGCACTCGCCGGGTACATCGCCTACGCGATCGCCGACCGCCCCGGCATCGTCCCCGGCTTCGTCGTCGGCGCGGTGTCGGTCACCGTGGGCGCGGGCTTCCTCGGCGGCCTGGTCGGCGGGATCATCGCCGGTTTCGCTGCGCTGTGGATCAGCCGCTGGAAGCTGCCGACCGGGGTGCGCGGACTGCAGCCGGTCGTGATCATCCCGCTGCTGGCCACGCTGATCTCCAGCGGCCTGATGGTCGTCCTGCTCGGCCGTCCGCTGGCCGCCGCGATCGAGGGTCTGACCACCTTCCTCAACGGCCTGACCGGCAGCAACGCGGCCCTGCTGGGGATCATCCTCGGCCTGATGATGTGCTTCGACCTGGGTGGTCCGGTCAACAAGGCCGCCTACGTCTTCGCCACCACCGGGCTCACCGCCGCAGCCAGCCACGGGGCGCTGGTCATCATGGCCACCGTCATGGCCGCCGGCATGGTCCCGCCGCTGGCGATGGCGCTCTCCACCGCGATCCGGCCCAAGCTCTACACCCCGGCCGAGCGGGACAACGGCAAGGCGGCCT
Organism: Modestobacter sp.; assembly: GCA_025966175.1. GTDB lineage: Bacteria > Actinomycetota > Actinomycetes > Mycobacteriales > Geodermatophilaceae > Modestobacter. The sequence goes on from JAOPVN010000614.1 coordinate 8,971, forward strand.
GGCTGCTGGGCGCCTCGTTCATCTCCGAGGGCGCCATCCCGTTCGCCGCGGCCGACCCGCTGCGGGTGATCCCGTCGATGATGCTCGGCGGGGCCACGACCGGCGCGATCGTCGCGGCGAGCGGGATCGAACTGCGCGCCCCGCACGGTGGCGTGTTCGTGTTCTTCGCGATGAGCAACGCCGTGCTGTTCATCGTCGCGGTGCTCATCGGCGCGGCCGTCGGCGCCCTCGCGGTGACCCTCGCCAAGAGCATCGGCGGCAAGCCCTCGGACACTCCGGCGGACGCCGTCGACCTCGAGCACGCCCACGCCCCCGCAGCCCCCGCAGCCCCCGCAGGTGCCGCCGTCGCGCGGCAGGCAAGCTGAGCACTCCACCGTCGATCCGAGAAGAGGCACCGATGCCCTCCAAGACCGTCACCGTCGGCTCCGCCGTCGGCCTGCACGCCCGCCCCGCCGCCCTCATCGCCGAGGCGGTGTCGAAGTCCGGGGTGCCGGTCACGCTGGCCACGCCCGGCGGCAACGCGATCGACGCGGGCTCCCCTTTGATGATCATGACCCTCGGCGCCAAGAAGGGCACCGAGGTCGTCGTCACCAGTGACGACGAGGCGGTGCTCGGTCAGATCGCCGACATGGTCGCCGCCGACCTCGACGCCGACTGAGCTCACGCACGAGCGACGACGGCGCCCGTCCCCTGCTGGGGCGGGCGCCGTCGTCGTTCTCGGCCCGGTCAGGAGGCCGGCGGGTAGGGCGGCCGCTGCGGTGGGCGGGCGCCGTCGGTGAGGGGATCAGCCCTCGCGCGGTACGTCCCCGCGCCAGGCACCGGTCTCGGTGCCGCGGCTCTCGATGAACTGCTTGAACCGCTTCACGTCGGCGCTGATCTGCCGGTCGTCGACGCCCACCGCGGCGCCGACCTTCTCCACGACGCCCTGCGGCTCCCAGTCCAGCTGGACCATCACCCGGGTCGTGTTGTCACTGATCTTGTGGAAGGTGACGACGCCGGCGTGCGAGGTGTCGCCGGTGGTGCTCTTCCAGGCCACCCGCTCGTCGGGGTGCTGCTCGGTGATCTCGGCGTCGAACTCGCGCTCGACGCCGCCGATCTTCGTCACCCAGTGGGTGTGCCGGTCGTCGAGCTGGGTGATCCGCTCGACGCCGTTCATGAACTTCGGGAACGACTCGAACTGGGTCCACTGGTCGTAGGCCTGCCGGATCGGCACGTCCACGTCGATCGACTTCTCCACGTTGGCCATGGGAGTCCTCCTGTGCTCGGGGGTCTCGTACGTCCAGCAGTCCCCTACCCCGTTGGGCGCCTCGAATACACCCGACGACGCCGTTCCACCTGCTCAGGTCGACGCGAGGAGGGCGCCGGCCAGACTGCCGCGCACCGGGCGGCCGGGCAGCAGCAGCATCTGCGCCAGGTGGTAGGCGTCCGGCTTGCCCGCCCACGTGCCGGTGCCGACGACGCCCTCCGGCGTCAGCTCGTGGTGCCAGCTGCCCACCGCCGGGTCCAGGAACAGCCGGTCGCCCAGCCCCTCCCATCGGTGCTGCAGCGTCGCCGCCCGGGGATCGCGGGTGACCGCGTACCGCACCGCGGCGGCGGCGACCGCCTCGCAGAGCACCCAGTGCATCCGGGCGCCGACGACCGGCCGGTCGTCCCGGTCCAGCGTGTACGGGAACCCCTCGTGCCCGTCGGCAGCCCAGCCGCGCTCGGCGGCGGCGAGGAAGAGCCGGTCGGCATCCGCGGACAGCCAGCCAGGGGCGTGCTCCCCGAGCGCGGCGGCCAGGTGCAGGCACAGCCGCGACCACTCGAACTGGTGCCCGACGGTGACGCCGAACGGGCGGAACGGGTCGGCCGGGCGGCCCCGGTTGAACTCCGGCAGTGGCTCCCACCGGGCGGTGAAGTGCTCGGGCAGCCGCCAGTCCCCCTCCCGGGCCCACTGGTGCACGATCCGCTCGGTGGCCCGCAGCGCGTGGGTGCGCAGCCGGGCGGCGGTCCCGGGATCGGTGGGCGCCAGGGCATCGGCCGCGGCCAGCGCCGCCTCGACGCCGTGCATGTTGGCGTTGGCCCCGCGGTAGTCCTCGCTCGTCGTCCAGGCGCGGTCGAAGGACTCGACGGCCAGGCCCTCCTCGTCGTCCCAGAACCGCTGCTCCCAGACCCCCAGCGCCTCGTCGAGCAACGCCCGTCCACCCTCGATGCCGGCAGCGGTCGTCGTCGCCCCGGCCAGGACGACGAAGGCGTGCACGTACGCGGCCTTGGTGTCGTCGTCGGACCCCGCGCCCACGGCCGCGCGCCAGCCGCCGTGGGCGGCGTCGTGCAGCGGACCCTCGCGCAGCGCGGCCACCCCGTGCCCGGCCAGCTCCGCCGCGCCCGGGTGCCCGAGCAGGGTGGCCAGCCCGAAGACGTGCGTCATCCGGGCGCTGATCCACGTCTCCACCGGGCGGCCGGGCAGCACCGTGCCGTCGTCGCCCAGGTACCCGAACCCCTCGGGCACCCGGGATCGGGCGGCGAAGGACAGCAGCGGCTCCAGCTGGGTGCGCACCCTCAGAACGTAAGAGCCACGCCGGGGTCGTGCAGGAGGGCACCCACGTCGGCGAGGAACCGCGAACCCAGCTCCCCGTCGATGATCCGGTGGTCGAAGGAGAGCGCCAGCTGGGTGACCTGCCGCGGCACGACCTTGCCCTTGTGCACCCACGGCATCTCACGGATCGCCCCGAACGCCAGGATCGCCGACTCGCCGGGGTTGAGGATCGGCGTGCCGGTGTCGACGCCGAAGACCCCGACGTTGGTGATCGTGATCGTGCCGCCGGACATCTCCGCGGGCTGGGTCCTCCCCGCGCGGGCGGTCGCGGTGAGGTCGGCCAGGGCGCCCGCGAGGTCGGGCAGGGACAGCCGGCCGGCGTCCTTGATGTTGGGGACGACGAGGCCCCGCGGCGTCGCCGCGGCGATGCCCAGGTTCACCGCCCCGTGGACGACGATCTCCTGCGCCGCCTCGTCCCAGGAGCTGTTGACCATCGGGTGCTTCTTCGCCGCGAGCAGCAGGGCCTTGGCCACGAACAGCAGCGGGCTGACCTTCACCCCGGCGAGCTCCGGCCGGGCGGCGAGCCGCGCGCGCAGCTTCATCGTCCGGGTGACGTCGACGGTCAGGAACTCGGTGACGTGCGGTGCGGTGAACGCGCTGGCCACCATCGCCGCGGCGGTGTGCTTGCGCACCCCCTTGATCGGGATCCGGGTGTCCGCAGCTGCACTTTCCGCGCGGAAAGTGAGGCCAAGCGGTTCACTTTCCGCGCCGAAAGTGAATCCAGCGAGGGCGGCGTCCACGTCGGCGCGGGTGATTACGCCGCCGTCGCCGGTGCCGGTCACGGTGCTCAGGTCCACGCCCAGGTCCTTGGCGTACTTGCGCACCGGCGGCTTGGCCAGCGGCCGCAGCGCACCGTGGCCGGGGGCGCTCGCCCCCGCCGGCGCCGCCCCGGACGTCCCGGCGACGTGCGCCTCGGCCGCCCGGCCGGCCTCCAGCCCGCCGTGCCGCACCGGCTTCACCGTCGCATCGGGGGCGGTGGCCAGCAGGGGCGGCCGGTCGCTCCCCGAGCCGTAGTCGGCCTCGGGCAGCACCTGGGGTGCGGTCGCCCGCGCGGCCGCGGCGGCGCCGTTGCGGCGGGGACGGCGCTTGGCGTCGGTGTTCCGCGGGCCGTAGCCGACCAGGACCGACGTGCGGCCGTTCGCCGTCTGCTCACCGATCAGCCCGGTGCCGGTGGGCTCCGCCGGCGAGGCGGTGTCCCCGGCGGGGCTGCCCCCACCCTCCCCGCCGATGTCGATGGTGATGATCGGCGCGCCGACGTCGACCGTCGTCCCGACCTCGAACAGCAGCTCGGTCACCGTGCCGGCGAACGGGCTGGGCAGCTCGACGGCGGCCTTCGCCGTCTCCACCTCGCACAGCGGCTGGTTGACCGTCACGGTGTCGCCGACGGCGACCAGCCAGGACAGGATCTCGCCCTCGGTGAGCCCCTCGCCGACGTCGGGCAGCTTGAACTGGCGCAGATCGGCCATCAGAACCCCAGCGATCGGTCGACGGCGTCGAGCACGCGGTCGAGGTCGGGGAGGTACTCCTCCTCCAGCTTGGACGGAGGGTAAGGAGTGTCGTACCCACCCACCCGGAGCACCGGCGCCTCCAGCGAGTGGAAGCAGGCCTCGGTGACCCGGGCGGCGATCTCGGCACCCAGGCCGAGGGTGACCGGCGCCTCGTGGACGACGACGCAGCGACCGGTGCGGCGCACCGAGGCGTAGACCGGCTCCAGGTCCAGCGGGGAGATGGTGCGCAGGTCGACGACCTCCAGCGACCGGCCCTCCGCGGCGGCGGCCTCCGCGGCCTGCAGTGCCGTCTTCACCATCGGGCCGTAGGCGAGCACCGTGACGTCGTCACCGCCCCGCAGCACCCGGGAGGCGAACAGCGGGTCGGGCGTGCCGTCGAGGTCGACCTCGGCCTTCTCCCAGTACCGCCGCTTGGGCTCGAGGAAGACGATCGGGTCGGGGTGGGCGATCGCCTGCTGGATGCCCCAGTAGGCGTCGGCCGGGGTGCTGACGGCGACCACCTTGAGGCCCGCGGTGTGCGCGAAGTACGCCTCGGGGCTCTCGCTGTGGTGCTCGACCGCGCCGATGCCGCCGCCGAAGGGGATCCGGATGACGATCGGCATCGGCAGCCGGCCCTTGGAGCGGGCGTGCATCTTGGCGACCTGGGTGACGATCTGGTTGTAGGCGGGGAACACGAACCCGTCGAACTGGATCTCGCAGACCGGGCGGTATCCGCGCATCGCCAGCCCGACCGCCGTCCCGAGGATGCCGGCCTCGGCGAGCGGGGTGTCGACGACGCGGTCGTCGCCGAAGTCCTTCTGCAGGCCGTCGGTGATCCGGAAGACCCCGCCCAGCTTGCCGATGTCCTCGCCCATGAGCACGACCTTGGCGTCGTCCTCCATCGCCCGGCGCAGGCCGAGGTTGAGCGCCTTGCCGATGGTCAGCGTCTCGGTCATCAGTGCCCCTCCCCCTCGAACGAAGCGTGGTACGCCACGAACTCCTCGCGCTGGCGGGCCAGCTCGGGGGTCTGCTCGGCGAAGACATGGTCGAAGATCTCGGTGCCGGGCGGGTCCTGCATCTCCAGCGTGCCCTGCCGGAGGCGGACCGCCAGCTCGTCGCCCTCGGCGTCGACCGCGTCGAAGAAGACATGGTCGGCGATGCCCGAGCGGGACAGGTACGCCTTCAGCCGGGCGATCGGGTCGCGCAGCTTCCACTCCTCCAGCTCGCTGGCCAGCCGGTAGCGGGTCGGGTCGTCGGACGTCGTGTGCGCGCCCATCCGGTAGGTGAACGCCTCGATGAAGGTGGGGCCCTGCCCCTCGCGGGCGGCGGCGAGCGCCGCCCGGGTCACCGCGAGGACGGCGAGGACGTCGTTGCCGTCGACCCGCACGCCGGGGAACCCGAAGCCCGCGGCCCGCTGGTAGAGCGGCACCCGGGACTGCCGCTCGATCGGAACGCTGATCGCGTACTGGTTGTTCTGGCAGAAGAAGACCACCGGCGCGGAGAACGTGGCGGCCCAGATCATCGCCTCGTTGACCTCGCCCTGACTGGTCGCGCCATCGCCGAGGAAGGCGAGGGCCGCGCTCTCCGCGCTGTCGCGCTGCAGGCCCATCGCGTAGCCGGTGGCGTGCAGGGTCTGCGCGCCGATGACGACGGTGTAGAGGTTGAACCGGGTGGCGATCGGGTCCCAGCCGCCCTGGTCGACCCCGCGGAACAGGCTCATCACGTGCAGCGGGTCGACGCCCCGGGTCCAGGCGACGCCGTGCTCGCGGTAGGTGGGGAAGGCCATGTCGTCGGCGGCCAGCGCGCGGCCGGCGCCGACCTGCGCGGCCTCCT
>JAOPVN010000008.1 GCA_025966175.1 Modestobacter sp.
GGCCGGCCGGGCGGCTGCTGGACAAGGCGCTGGCCGACGCCGGCATCGACCGGCGCGACGCCTACATCACCAACGCGGTCAAGCACTTCCGGTTCACGCCCACGGCGAAGCGGCGGATCCACCAGTCCCCGGGCGCGGAGCACCTGATGGCCTGCCGCCCGTGGCTGGAGGCGGAGTTCGCCGTCCTGCAGCCCGAGGTGGTGGTCTGCCTCGGCGCGGTCGCGGCCAAGGCACTGATCTCGCCGTCCTTCCGGATCACCAAGGACCGCGGGCAGTTGCTCCCCTGGACCCTGCCGGGTGTGCGCACCGCCCCGCTGGTCGAGCCGGACGCCGACGGCGACGAGCCCGAGGAGGAGGTGCCGGCGCAGACCTGGATGCTGGCGACCACCCACCCCTCCGCCGTCCTGCGCACCCCGGACGACGCCCGCGCCGCCGCCTATGACGCGCTGGTCGCCGACCTGAAGGTGGTCGCCGGCGCCCTGGCCTGAGTTCAGTCCTCGCTGTCCGGTTCGGGGAACCGCGCACCGGCGGCCAGCTCCGCGCCGTCGTCGACCCGTGCCCGCCGGCCGACCAGGGTGATGTCGCCGTCCCCGCCGACCGTGGCACGCTCCCCCACCTGGACGCCGTCGTCCAGGACGGCGCGGGTGACCCGGGCCCCGGCCCGCACGTGCGCGCCGGGCAGCAGCACCGAGTCGACGACGGTGGCGCCCTTCTCCACGATCACGCCCGGCGACAGCACCGACCCCGACACCTCGCCGGCCACCCGGGTGCCACCGGAGACCAGGCTGTCCTCGATGACGGCGCCGCGGAGCAGCCGCGCGGCGCTGTGCCGTCCGCCGCGGGTGTGCACCGGCCAGCCGGCCTCGTCCAGGTCGAGCGGCGGGTCCTCGGCCAGGAAGTCCCGGTGCGCCGCCCAGTACGCGGGGATGGTGCCGACGTCGCGCCAGTAGCCGTTCAGCGGGTAGGCGCGGGCCAGCCCGTCCTTGGTCTGCGCGGGGAGGAGGTGGCTGCCCAGGTCCTCCAGTCCGTCCTCGCCCACCTGGTCGTCGAGCGCCTCGAGCCGGTCCAGCGTCTCGCGCGGAGAGAAGACGAAGACCTCGTTGGTGGCCGTCGTCGTCGCCGGGTGGTCGGGCTTGTAGGCGTAGTCGGTGACGCTGCCGTCGTCCCCCACCTGGACGATGCCGTACCGCGGCGCGTCGTCCGGGGTGACCTCGGTGGTCACCATCGTGACCTCGGCGCCGGAGCCCAGATGGGCGTCGACGACCTCCCGGTAGTCCAGCTTGTAGACCGCGTCGGCGCTGACGACGACGAGCGCGTCGGCGTCGTACTGGCGGATGAGGTCGGCCTCGCGCCACAGCGAGTCGGCCGTGCCGGTGACCCAGCCGCCGCGCTCGGTGCCCTGGAACGGCGGCAGGGTCATCAGCCCGCCCACGGTGCGGTCCAGGTCCCACGGCCGGCCGTTGGCCAGATGCTCGGACAGCGACGTCGGGTGGAACTGCACCGAGACCCAGACGTCGGGGAGGCCGGAGTGCTGACAGTTGCTCAGCGGGAAGTCGATGAGCCGGTAGACACCGGCGAAGGGGACGGCGGGCTTCGCACGGTTCTCCGTCAGCAGTTCCAGGCGTCCTCCCTTGCCACCGGCGAGCACGAGCACGAGAACCTTCGGGAGCGCCATGAGGACCCGCTACCCGCGCACCCGAGGTGCATGCGGCAACGGTCAGCCCTCCGCCATCTTCCGGCGGGCGGACTCGGCCATCTCCTCCGACCGCGACGCCCGGAACAGCCAGAACGACGGCACCAGGACGGCGACCAGGATCATCGCCACCACGATCACCACGCCACCGGACACCATCGCCACGCTGACCCCGAACGTGCTGGCCAGCACGCCGGCGCGCAGGTCGCCCAGCCGTGGCCCCCCGGCGACGACCACGATGAACACGCCCTGCATCCGGCCGCGCATCTCATCCGGCGCCGCCATCTGCAGCATCGACGAGCGCAGTACCGCGCTGACCATGTCCCCCGCCCCGGCGACGGCGAGGCAGAAGACCGCCAGCCACAGCGTGGAGGCCAGTCCGAACCCGACGATCGCCACGCCCCAGACCGCGATCGCGGCCAGGACGACGGCGCCCTGCCGGTCGACCCGGGTGACCCAGCCGGAGGTCAGCCCCATCAGCAGCGAGCCGATCGACGCCCCGGCGAACAACCAGCCCAGGCTGTTGGCGTCGCCGCCGAAGGTGGTCTGCGACAGCTCCGGGAACACCGCCTGCGGCCAGGCGAACAGCATGGCGATGATGTCGACGACGAAGGTCATCAGCAGCACCGGCTGGGTGCGCAGGAACGCGAACCCCTCCCCGACCCCGCGCACCGCGGCGCCCAGCCGCAGCGGACCGGTCATCCCACCAGGCGGCAACGCGGGCAGCCCTCGCAGCAGCAGTCCAGCGGCGACGAAGCCCAGCGCGTCGACGGTGTAGAGGATCGTCAGGTCGCCGACGCCGATCAGCACCCCGGCCAGCAGCGGACCCACGATGACCCCGGCCTGGCGCACGGTCATCGCCAGCGCGTTCGCCGCCGCGACCCCGTCGGGCCCGACGATGGCCGGGATCACCGCGCTGCGGACCGGCTGGTTGACCGCGGCGAACGCCGACACCGCCGCCTCGAGCAGCCAGAGCACCGCGAGGTGCCCGTTGCCGGGCAGCACCGCCTGCCCGGCCAGCAGCGCACTGGTGACCGCGGCGCCGACCGAGGTGATGATCAGCAGCCTGCGCCGGTCCATCGCGTCGGCGATCGCCCCGCCGAGCAGGCCGAACACCACCAGCGGCACCAGCGCGACGACCGAGGTCAGGCCGACCATCAGCGACGAGCCGGTCAGCTCGTAGACCTGGTAGGGGACGGCGACCAGCGTCATCTGCTGGCCGAGCATGGTGACCGCGACCCCGCCGAAGACCCGCCGGAAGGCACGGTTCCGCAGCGGCGTGGTGTCGATCGCCCAGCCCCCGCGGCGCCGCACCGGCTGCGGTTCCTCGACCGGCCCGCCACCCTCCACGGGATCGACCGGCGTCAGGTCCCCGGGCCCACCAAAATGGCCATTTTGGTGAGCCGGGGACTCCGGCGTCGTCACGGAGCGAGGCGCTGCACGACCCAGCCGCCGCCCTCCTCGTCGTCACGCACGAACACCAGCCGGTCGTGCAGGCGGTCGTGACCGCCCTGCCAGAACTCCACCCGATGCGGCAGCACCCGGTACCCGCCCCAGTTCACCGGCCGCGGCACGGGGCCGGGCCGGGTGACGGCGTCCAGCTCCCGCACGCGCTCGACCAGCTCGTCGCGGGAGTCGACGACCGTGGACTGCAGCGAGGCGGCGGCTGCCAGCTGCGAGCCCCGCGGCCGCGGGTCCCACAAGGCGTCGGAGGCGGTGGGGCCGATCCGCTCGACGGCGCCGCTCACCCGCACCTGGCGCTGCTGGGCGTGCCAGGGGAAGACCAGTGCCGCCCGCGGGTTCACCGCCAGCTGCGCGCCCTTGGCGGAGGCGTAGTTGGTGCCGAAGACGAAGCCCTCGGCGTCGTAGCCCTTCATCAGCACGATGCGGGCGTCCGGCGCACCGTGGGCGTCAGCGGTGGAGACCACCATCGCGTTCGGCTCCGGCAGCTCGGCGGCGACGGCATCGGCGAACCAGCGGTCGAACTGCTCGACCCAGGTGGGGGCCAGTCCCGCCTCGCTCAAGCCCCCGTCGTCGTAGTCCCTGCGCATGCGGATCAGGTCGGGCACGACGTCATGCTGTCACCGGAACGCGGCGCGCCGCTGGGTGACGAGCACCTCAGCAGGCCTCCCGGGTGAGACCACTCGGCCAGGAACGCCTAAGTTGAGCCTCGTCGTGCGCTGAACCAGCGCCCGTCCCCACCCGCGCGCAGAGGAGCATGCGAGATGGCTGACGACTTCGTCCCGGGCCTGGAAGGCGTCATCGCCTTCGAGACCACCATCGCGGAGCCGGACAAGGACGGCGGCGCGCTGCGCTACCGCGGTGTCGACATCGAGGACCTCGTCGGCAAGGTGACCTTCGGCAACGTCTGGGCGCTGCTGGTGGACGGCAAGTTCGGCCCTGGCCTCCCCCCGGCCGAGCCGTTCCCCATCCCGGTGCACACCGGTGACGTACGGGTCGACGTGCAGGCCGCGCTGGCGATGCTCACCCCCATCTGGGGCTACCGGCCGCTGCTGGACATCTCCGCCGAGGAGGCCCGCGAGGAGCTGGCCCGGGCCGCGGTCATGGCGCTGTCCTACGTCGCCCAGTCCGCCCGCGGCATCGGCGTCCCGGCCGTGCCGCAGAAGCGGATCGACGAGGCCGCCACCATCGTCGAGCGGTTCATGGTCCGCTGGCGCGGCGAGCCCGACCCCCGCCACGTCGCCGCCGTCGACGCCTACTGGACCTCGGCCGCCGAGCACGGCATGAACGCCTCCACGTTCACCGCCCGGGTCATCGCCTCCACCGGCGCCGACGTCGCCGCCTCGCTCTCCGGGGCCATCGGCGCGATGTCCGGTCCGCTGCACGGTGGCGCCCCCTCGCGGGTGCTGCACATGCTCGACGGGGTCGAGCAGTCCGGCGACGCGGAGAAGTACGTCAAGGACCTGCTGGACAAGGGCGACCGGCTGATGGGCTTCGGTCACCGCGTCTACCGCGCGGAGGACCCCCGCGCCCGGGTGCTCCGCCGCGCCGCCGAGGAGCTGGGCGCCCCTCGCTTCGAGGCCGCCCTCGCGCTGGAGCAGGCCGCGCTCAAGGAGTTGCGCGAGCGTCGTCCCGACCGCCCGATCGAGACCAACGTCGAGTTCTGGGCCGCGATCGTGCTGGACTTCGCCGAGGTGCCCAGCCACATGTTCACCTCGATGTTCACCTGCGCCCGCACCGCCGGCTGGTGCGCGCACATCCTGGAGCAGAAGACCACCGGCCGGCTGGTGCGCCCCTCGGCCCGCTACATCGGCCCCGACCCCCGCAAGCCCGAGGAGGTCGAGGGCTGGGACACCATCCAGACCAAGAAGATCAGCGAGCCCGCCCCCGCCTGAAGAAGGACCCCTGCACTGGGGCCACCCATCCGACCCGACGCTGAGGACGACCATGAGCATCACCATCCCCCCCGAGCTGCTCCCCAAGGACGGCCGCTTCGGGTGCGGGCCGTCGAAGGTGCGCCCCGAGGCGCTGCAGGCCCTGGCCTCGGTCGGCGCCGGGCTGATGGGCACCTCGCACCGGCAGGCGCCGGTGAAGGGCCTGGTCAAGCGGGTCCGCGAGGGGCTGACCCAGCTCTTCGACCTGCCCGAGGGCTACCAGGTGGTGCTGGGCAACGGTGGCACGACGGCGTTCTGGGACGCCGCCACGATCGGCCTCGTGCGCCGGCGCAGCGCGCACGGCACCTACGGCGAGTTCTCCGCGAAGTTCGCCTCCGGGGTCGCCGAGGCGCCGTTCCTCGACGACCCGG
>JAOPVN010000364.1 GCA_025966175.1 Modestobacter sp.
AAGCACGACCTCAAGCTCGTGGTGCTGGACTATCTGCAGCTGATGAGCTCGGGCGAGAAGGTTGAGTCGCGACAGCAGGAAGTCTCCGAGTTCTCGCGTGCGCTGAAGCTGCTGGCCAAGGAGCTCGACGTTCCGGTCATCGCGCTGTCGCAGCTGAACCGTGGTTCGGAGCAGCGTACCGACAAGAAGCCGATGATCTCCGACCTCCGTGAGTCCGGCTCGATCGAGCAGGACGCCGACATGGTGATGATGATCCACCGCGAGGACATGAACGAGAAGGAGTCCCCGCGGGCCGGCGAGGCCGACATCATGCTGGTCAAGCACCGCAACGGCCCGACCGCGAACGTCACCGTCGCCTTCCAGGGCCACTACAGCCGCTTCGTGGACATGGCGAACTGACCTGCACGGTCCGGGGACCCACGAGGACGGGTTCGGCCTGCAGGCCGAGGACGACGTCGAGACGCCGGGCGGATTCGAGACCTGGGTCAGGCACTTGCGGCAGGCGTCCTGCTCCAGGCGGTCGGTCAGGTCGGCTACGGGATCCGCCCTCGGCCGGTAGGCGGGGTCTCGCGACGTGGGCGCTGGGGCAGGTCCTGTCGACGGCCAGCACGCTCGGGCTCGACCGGGGTCCTCATCTGCTGCGCCGACGACAACGTCGCATCGGCGCGCGTCCACGACCGCCACGGCGGGCTGCTGGAGGACGTCCGCGACACCGAGATGGGCCGCGCCCGTCGGTACAGGGTCACTCTCGCCGCCACCTGAGGGCTCGCCGACACGTCCGGCTGAGGTCCCCGGAGATCGCCCGGAACGCGCCTAGCGTCGAGCGCACCGACTTCCCGGGGGCTCCACGTGAAACACCGCTCGTTGCGCATCGCGGCACTCGCCGTCCTGACCGTGCTGGGCACGGCTGCCTGCCAGCCCGGCCAGCTGGGCAGCACCGCGCCCGCTGCCGACGCCGTCTCCGAGGCCGCCGAGCAGGCCTCGGCGAGCGCGCCGCCCGCCGGGCAGTCCGCCGTCGACGTCCTCGCCACGCTGGCGGTCAAGGGCCGGGCGCCGCAGACCGGATACGACCGCGACCAGTTCGGTCCGCAGTGGGCCGACGTCGACCGCAACGGCTGCGACACCCGCAACGACGTCCTGGCCCGCGACCTCACCGGTGAGGCGTTCAAGCCCGGCACCCAGGACTGCGTCGTCGTCAGCGGCACCCTCGCCGACCCCTACACCGGGCAGACGATCGCCTTCCAGCGCGGCGACGGCACCAGCGTCGACATCGACCACGTCGTGGCGCTGGGCAACAGCTGGCAGACCGGCTCCTTCGCCTGGGACGAGGCCCGCCGCACCGCCCTCGCCAACGACCCGCTCAACCTGCTCGCCGTCGACTACTCGGCCAACCGGCAGAAGGGCGACGGCGACGCGGCCACCTGGCTGCCGGCCAACCGGGGCTACCGCTGCGCCTATGTCGCCCGCCAGGTCGCGGTGAAGGCCGCCTACGGACTGTGGGTCACCCAGGCCGAGCACGACACGATCGCCCGGGTGCTGGACGGCTGCCCCGGCGAGCCGGTGCCGTCGTCGTCCGCCCCCGCCCCGGAGGCGCCGGCGCCCGCCCCGACCCAGCCGGTGACCCAGCCGGTGCCCCAGCCGGTGACCCAGCCCTATGCCAACTGCGCCGCCGCCCGCGCGGCCGGCGCCGCTCCGCTGCACCGGGGTGACCCCGGCTGGTCGGACAGCATGGACGGCGACGGGGACGGCGTCGCCTGCGAGTGAGCCTGCCTGCGAGTGAGCCCGCCGGCGAGTGAGCTCAGGTCGCGGGCCAGCCCACCGTCCCGTCCGGCCACCGCACGGCCCCCGGCGCCGGCTGGTGCGGGCTCAGCCGGCCATCGGGCATCAGGTGGTCGACCGGCAGCCCGTGCCGCAGCACCACGACGTCCGCGATCAGCCGCCGGTGGCAGCGCCACCACACGCTCTCGCTGCACATGACCGCCACCCGCCGCTCGCGGGCGGCGTCGAGGACCGTGTCCAGGGCAGCGGTGAACTCCGGCGTGCGGGTGTGCGCCGCGTAGGCCGCGAACTGGGCGACGGTCCACCAGCCGTCGGCCACCGGCTGCCCGGCGGACAGCCGCCGCCGACCGCCCAGCCGCGGCTCCCAGCGGTAGCCGATCCCCCGGCCGGGGAGCCACTCGGCGAGGGCGTCCCGGTCGACGTCGGGGTTGCTCCGGCTGCCGGGGAACCGGCGCACGTCCACCAGCTCCTCGATCCCCGCGGCGGTCAGCCGATCGCCCAGCCGCACCCGGTCGTCGGGTCCGTGGCCCACGGTGAGCAGGGGCACGAGCGGGTCCCAGTCAGTCGCGCAGGTTCAGCTGGTCGTGCCGCAGCGCGAACGCATCGATCTCCGCCGTGGTCGGTGTCCGGCCGCCGGCGGACAGCTCGAGCAGGCCCTCGAAGTAGTCCTCCCGCTTGATGCCCGGGGTGAACAGGATGAGGAACCGGGCGCCGACGTCCGGCCCGGCCGCCCGGAAGGCGTGGACGCCGGAGCGCGGCACGTAGACCAGGTCTCCGGCGTACGCCGTCGTCCACTCGTCGCCGGTCAGCACGTCCAGCGCCCCCTCCAGCACGTGGAAGGACTCGCTGAAAGTCCGGTGCAGGTGCGGGGCGGGGCCCTTTCCGCCCGGCGGCATGGTCATCTCGAACAGGCCGAAGTCGCCCCGGGTCTGGGCGCCGGTGGCGACGAACCGGGTGGGGCCGGCCGTGCGCTGGTCGTCGCGGCGGGAGAAGGTCGCGGGATCGGGCA
>JAOPVN010000084.1 GCA_025966175.1 Modestobacter sp.
TGGTCACTCCCGGCGCGGCGGTCATCACCGAGCGGCCCACCTACGAACGCACCCTGCTCGGGCTCAAGTCCCGGGGCGCGGACCTGCACCTGGTCACGCTGGAGGAGGACGGCCTCGCCGTCGAGGAGGTGGCCGGCCTCATCCGGGACGGCCTCCGCCCGACGCTGGCCCACGTCATCCCCAACTTCCAGAACCCGGCCGGGTACACCCTGTCGCTGGCCAAGCGCCGGCGGCTGCTGGAGCTCGCCCACGAGCACGACTTCGTGGTGTTCGAGGACGACCCCTACGTCGACGTCCGGTTCAGCGGCGAGCCGCTGCCGCGGATGCTGGAGCTCGATGGCGGCGCGGGCAGCGAGCACGTCGTCTACGCCTCGTCGTTCTCCAAGACGGTGTGCCCGGGCATCCGCGTCGGCTACCTGGTCGGGCCGCCGGCGATCATCGACCGGATCCGGGTGCGGGCCACGAACACCTACATCGCGCCGAACATGGTCGCCCAGGGCACGGTCTACGCCTACCTGCGCGGCGAGCGGTTCCCGGCCGCGCTGGAGCGGGTGAAGTCGGCGCTGGCCGAGCGGGTCGGCCTGCTCGACCAGTCGCTGCGCGAGCACCTGCCGCAGGCCACCTTCCGCCGTCCCGAGGGCGGCTACTTCCTGTGGGTGTCACTGCCCGAGGGCGAGGGGCACGACGTCGCCCGGATCACCGCGGAGGCCACCGCCCGCGGCGTCGCGATCGTGCCGGGCACCGACTTCCTGCTGGAGGGCGGGGAGAACAGCTTCCGGCTGGCCTACTCCGGGGTGCAGCCCGGCGACGTGGACGAGGGTGTGCGCCGCCTCGCCGCGGCGATCGAGGCCGCCCGTTGAAGGACCCCGTCCCCCTCACCCCTCGCAGGCTCGGGGCGAGCCTCTGGACGGGGCCTAACCGCTGTTGCGCAGGGCGGTGGCGACGCCGTTGACGCTGAGCTGGATGCAGCGGCGGACCAGCTCGTCGTCGTCCCCGCCGCGCCGCCGGCGCAGCATCTCCACCTGCAGGTGGTGCAGCGGCTCCAGGTAGGGGAAGCGGTTGCGGATCGACCGGGCCAGCGAGGGGTTGTCGGCCAGCAGGTGGTCGTCGCCGGTGATCGTCAGCAGCATCCGGCAGCTGCGCTCGTGCTCGGCGGTGATCTGGCTGAACACCCGGTCCCGCAGGTCCTCATCGGGCACCAGCGAGGCGTAGCGGGCGGCCAGCTCCAGGTCGGTCTTGGCCAGCACCATGCCCATGTTGGACAGCACGGTGCGGAAGAACGGCCACCGCCGGTGCAGGTCCTGCAGCTGGGCGAGCCGGTCCGGTGAGCCGTCGACCCACGACTCGAGCGCCGCCCCGGTGCCGTACCAGCCGGGCAGCATGATCCGGGCCTGCGACCAGCTGAACACCCACGGGATGGCCCGCAGGTCGCTGATGCTGTCGCCGGCCTTGCGGGACGGCGGCCGGCTGCCGATGTTCAGCTCGGCCAGTTCGCGCACCGGGGTCGCGGCGCGGAACCACTCGACGAAGCCGGGCGTTTCGTGCACCAGCGCGCCGTACGCCGAGCGGGCGCGGGCGGCGAGGTCGTCGAAGAGCGCGTAGGTCTCGCCGGCGTCGTCCCCCAGCCCCTCGATGTCCAGCAGCGTCGACTCCAGGGTCGCGGCGACCAGCGCCTCGAGGTTGCGGCGGGCCAGGTCCGGCGAGGCGTACTTGGCCGCGATCACCTCGCCCTGCTCGGTGATCCGCAGCGCGCCGGCCACCGAGCCGGGCGGCTGGGCGCGGATCGCCTCGTAGCTGGGGCCACCGCCCCGCCCGACCGTGCCGCCGCGGCCGTGGAAGAGCCGCAGCCGGATGCCGCCGGCCCGGGCGACCTCCACCAGCGCCAGCTCGGCCCGGTACAGCGCCCAGTTGGCGGCCAGGTAGCCGCCGTCCTTGTTGCTGTCGGAGTAGCCGAGCATCACCTCCTGCGCATCGCCGCGGGAGGCCACCAGCGCCCGGTAGAACGGGTGGTCGAGCATCGCGGTGAGCGTCGCGCCGGCCGACTGCAGGTCCTCGATCGTCTCGAACAGCGGCGAGATGCCCACGCTGCACCGGGGCCCGCCCGCGGCGCCGGGGTCGAGCAGGCCGACCTCCTTGAGCAGGACGGCGACCTCCAGCACGTCGCTGACCGACTCGCACATGCTGATCACGTAGTTCGGGATCGCCTCCGGCCCGAGCAGCGCGACCTGCTCGGCGGCGGCGACCAGCAGGTCCAGCTCGCCGCGCGCCAGCTCGGACAGCTCGGCGTCCGGGCGCACCAGCGGACGCCGCAGCTGGAGCTCACCGGTGAGCAGCTCGACCCGGGCCGCCTCGTCCAGGGCCGGATAGTCCGCGCAGACCCCGGCCCAGGCCAACAGCTCGGCCAGCACCTCCTCGTGCACCGCGGAGTTCTGCCGCATGTCCAGCCCGCACAGGTGGAAGCCGAAGACCTCGACCGCCTCGCGCAGCCGGGCCAGCCGGTCGTCGGCCAGCGCCCCGGCCCCGTGCCCCCGCAGCGAGGCGTCGACCGTCTCCAGGTCCGCGATCAGCTCCGCGGGGAGGTCGTACGGCGGGAGGACGGCGTCCGGTGCGGGGCCGGGGACCTCTCCCAGCACCCGCAGCGCGGTGGCGGCCAGCCGCCGGTAGATCCCGCGCAGTGCCCGGCGGTAGGGCTCGTCGCCGCGGAAGGGCGAGTCGTCACCCGAGGCGTCGGCCAGCGCGTAGAGCTCGTCGGTGGGGGTGATCAGCCGGTCGGACATCGACAGCTCGTCGGCCAGGCACACCAGCTCCGCGAGGTGGTGGCGCAGCGCGGTCTCCGCCTGCCGGGTGGTGGCCCGGCGGACGGCGTCGGCGGTGACGAACGGGTTGCCGTCGCGGTCGCCACCGATCCAGGAGCCGGGCCGCAGCATCGGGGTGGGCAGCAGGTCGGCGTCCGGCCAGCGCTCACGCAGCGCCCGGCGCAGCTCCGCGTTGATCTCCGGCACGACCTCGAACAGCGACAGGTCGTAGTAGCGCAGCGCCTCGTCGATCTCGTCGGCCAGCCGCAGCCGGCTCAACCGCAGCAATGCCGTCTGCCAGAGCGTGAGCACCTCGCGCCACAGGTGAGCCGACCAGGCCCGCTCGTCGACGGCTACCCCCTCGCGTTGCCGCAGCAGGTCGCTGATCTGCTGCTGCACCTGGGAGATGGTCTTGCGGCGGACCTCGGTCGGGTGCGCGGTGACGACCGGGACCACGAGCGCGCCGGTCAGCTCACGGGCGACGACGTCGGGGTCCAGGGCCGCTGCGTCCAGCAGTTCCAGGCTCGCCGCCAGGCTGCCCGGCTGCGGCGGCGAGCCCTCCCGGCGGTGGTGCCGGCGGCGCCGCTCGTGGTGCACGTCCTCGGCGATGTTGGCCAGCAGCGAGAAGTGGCTGAAGGCGCGGATGACGTGGTTGGCCGACCGTGGGTCCAGCCCGGCCAGCCGCTCGGCCAGTTCGCCGCGGTCGACCTCCGAGCGGCGGATCCGGAACGCCTCGACCCGGGTGGACTCGACCAGTTCCAGCACGTCGGCGCCGGCCTGCTCGCCGATCACCTCGCCGAGCACCCGGCCCAGCAGCCGGATGTCCTCCCGCAGCGGAGCGTCGTTGGTGCTGTCGTCAGGGGCACGTAGGTCGGCGACGTCGACGGTTGCTTCAGACACGTGCGCAGTATCTGCGCCCGGTGTGACGGGCCCGTGTCATGGGGAGGATGTCCGGGTGATGCGACTGCAGGCGACGCCCGCCAGCCCCCGACCGGCCGAGCACGGAGAGGGCCCGATCTGGGACGCCGCGGCCGGTGAGCTGGTGTGGGTGGACATCACGGCGGGGCTGGTCCGGCGCGGCCGGGTGCAGGGCGACGACGTCCTGGATGTCGCCGCGCACCGCGGCGGGGACACCGTGGGCTTCGTCGTCCCCGCGGCCGCCGGCGGCTGGTTGCTCGGCGCCGGCGCCGGGATCACCCGGCTGACCGCCGACGGCGAGGCGCACGTACTGATCGAGCTGACCGGTGAAGGCGGCTCGGAGGAGCTCGGCGGCACCCGGATGAACGACGGCGGCTGCGACCGCGCGGGCCGGTTCTTCGGCGGCACCATGGCCTTCGACGAGCGCCCCGGCGCCGGCACGCTGTACCGGCTGGACCTCGACGGCACGGTCAGCACGGTGCTCGACGGGCTCACCGTCTCCAACGGCCTGGGCTGGTCACCCGACGACCGCACCGGCTACCTGTCGGACTCCGGCGCGAAGGTGGTCTGGGCGTTCGACTACGACCTGGACGCCGGCACGTTCGGGCAGCGCCGGGTGCTGCTGGACTTCAGCGAGGACCCCGGCGGGGTCGCCGACGGGCTGACCGTGGACGACGAGGGCTGCCTCTGGACGGCGCTGTGGGGCGGCGGCCAGGTGCGGCGGTACTCCCCCGACGGCGAGCTGCTCGCGGTGGTCGACGTCCCCGGCGTGGAGAACACCACCAGCTGCGCGTTCGCCGGCGACCTGCTGGTGATCAGCACCTCCCGGCACGGGCTGGACGACGACGCCCGCGCCGCCCAGCCCGACGCCGGCCGGCTGTTCACCGTGCGCGCGGGCGTGAGCGGGCCGCCGGCGAACCCGTACCGAGGCCCGCTCGGCGCCCTCTCCCAGGTGAGGTGAGGCAACGGGCCCGGCTGCCGTCTCGCTTTCGGCGCCGAAAGCGCATGAGGTCTCCTCGCTTTCGGCGCCGAAAGCGCAGAGTTCTCCGTACGGCCGTCAGGAGCCGAACGCCTCGCGCCAGGCCGGCATCAGGTCACGCTGCGCCCACTCCAGGAAGGGCCGCTGCTGGTCGCCGCCGATCTGCACCAGCGCGAGGTGGGTGAACCCGGCCTCGGCGTACTCCTTCGCCGCCTCGATCACGATCTCGACGTCGTCCCCGCACGGGATCGACTCGGCCACGTCCTCCTCGCGGACGAACTGGCTGGCCGCGTCGAACCCGGCCGTGCCGGGCAGGTCCGCGTTGACCTTCCAGCCCAACCCGAACCAGCGGAAGAGCTGGTGCGCGCGGGTGATGGCGACGTCCTCGTCCGGGTCGTAGCTGATCGGCATCTGGCCGACCCTGTTCTTGCCGGCCCCGCCGGCCGCGTCGAACATCTCGCCGAGCTCCGGCTTGGGCTCGGTGGCGATCATGACGTCGGCGTACTCGCCGGCCAGCTCGCAGGACTGCTGGCCCGACACCGCGATCCCGATCGGCACGCCACCCTCGGGCAGGTCCCAGATCTTGCCGCCGTCGACGTCGTAGTACTCGCCGTGGAAGGTCGTGTAGCCATCGCCCGCGAGCAGCTCCTTGATGATCTGCACGGCCTCGCTGAACATCTCGTGCCGGACGGCGACCGGCGGCCAGCCCTCGCCGATGACGTGCTCGTTGAGGTTCTCCCCGGCGCCCAGGCCGAGGGTGAAGCGCCCGTCGGAGAGGAGCTGCAGGGTGGCCGCCTGCTGCGCGACGACGGCCGGTCGGTACCGCATGGTCGGGCAGGTCACGTAGGTCATCAGGTCTATCCGGCTGGTGGCCTGCGCGGCCGCGCCGAGGGTGACCCAGGCGTTGGGTGCGTGGCCCATCTCGTCCAGCCACGGGAAGAAGTGGTCACTGCTGACGGCGAAGTCGAAGCCCGCCTCCTCGGCGCCGACGGCGTAGGAGACCAGGTCCTTGGGACCGGACTGCTCGGTCATCAGGGTGTAGCCCAGCTGCAAGCTCATGGCTGCCGCCTACCCCGCCGCGGATCCCGACGAACCGGCGTGGTGAGGTGCTGGAGCGGCCACCCTTCAGGGACCCGCGCCGAGCCTGCGAGGCGCGGGGGGAAGGGTGATCCTTCTAGCGCTCGGCCCGCAGCGCCTCGCGCAGCTTCACCTTGCCGCCGGTGCGCAGCAGCGCCCCGGAGTAGATCCGTCCGCCGACCCGCACGATCACCGCGATCGAGATCAGCATCAGGACGACGGAGACCACGACCTCCCACCACGCGGCCCCGCCGGCGGCCTGCCGCACCGGCATGACCAGCGGCGACAGCCCCGGGATGAACGAGGTGACCGTGGACAGCGAACCGGTGGGGTCCTGGGCGGCCTGGATGGAGATCACGAAACCGACCACGAGCAGCAGGGACGCCGGGGTGATCACGCTGCCCAGGTCCTCCTGCCGGCTGACCAGCGACGCCGCGGCGGCGAACACCGAGGCGTAGAAGGCGTAGCCGAGCACGAACCAGGCGATCACCGTGATCACCGTGCCGACCAGCCGGCCGGGCAGGCTCACGACGTCGAAGGTCAGCGCCCCGGCGATCCCGATCACCGCGATGACCAGCATCTGCGCCAGGCCGAGCAGCCCGAGCCCGACGATCTTCCCGGCCAGCAACTGCCAGGGCCGCATGGTGGCCAGCAGCAGCTCCACGACCCGGCTGGACTTCTCCTCCACGACGCCCTGGGCGACGAACTGCCCGAACAGGATGAGCAGGCTGTAGAGGACGACCACGCCGACCAGCGCGACGACGGCGGCCTCGAGGTCGGCGTCGGCATCGGGGTCCAACGCCACGACGTCGACCTGGGGCGGGCTGGCCAGCTGGACCCCGGCATCGGCCAGCTGCTGGCTGATCGCCATTCCCTGCACCGCGCCCTGGACCAGGGGCTCGGTCTGCCCGCCGTCGTTCTCCACGAGCAGTTCGGGCTGCCGACCTGCGGGACTGAGCAGGGCCGCGTCGACGTCGCCGTCCTTCACCGCGGTGCGGGCCGAGGCCTCGTCGTCGTACGGGACGACCTCGACGTCGGTCCCCAGGGCGTCGCCCTGGGCCCGCAGCGCCTCGGTGACGGCGGAGCTGCCGCCGACCACGGCGATCCTCGTCGTGTCCGAACCGCTGTTGATCGCGACCTGGAAGCCCAGCATCCCCAGGATCAGCACGATCAGGACGGCGGAGCCGACCAGGAAGCCCTTGTCCCGGATCCGGGTGGAGATCTCCCGGCCGGCGACCAGGCGGACCAGCTGGGCCGGGGTGTTCGGGGTGACGTCGGAGTGCGCGGGCGCGGTCATGCCGCCACCTCCCGGGTGTCGGTGACCGCGTCGCGGAACAGCTCGACGAGGGTCGGTTCCCGCCAGGCGAAGTGGGTGACCCGGCCGGTGGCCAGCGCGGCGGTGAGCACCTGCTGGTCGTCGGTGCCGGGGGCGAGCTCCAGCACGACGTCCCCACGCTGCTCGGAGACCACCCGCACCCCGGGCACGCTCGCGGCCCAGCCGGATGGTGCGTCGGGGGCGACCACCCGCAGCTGCCGGCCGACGGCGGAGGACCGCAGCTCGTCGACGGTGCCGCTGGCCACGATCTTGCCGCGGGCGAGGATGCCGACGGCGTCGCAGAGCCGCTCGACCAGGTCCAGCTGGTGGCTGGAGAAGACGACGGGGACGCCGCGCCGGCACTGCTCGAGCAACGCCGCGGCGAGGGAGTCGGCGCCGACCGGGTCCAGACCGGAGAAGGGCTCGTCGAGGATGAGGACGTCGGGCTCGCTGACCAGGGCGGCGGCGAGCTGGACCCGCTGCTGGTTGCCCAGCGACAGCTTCTCCACCCGGTCGCCGCGGCGCTCCCCCAGCCCGAGCCGCTCGGCCCAGGACTCGGCGGCGCGCGCTGCGGGGGCGGCGTCCAGGCCGTGCAGCCGGGCGAAGTAGGTCAGCTGCTCACCGACCTTCATCTTCGGGTAGAGGCCGCGCTCCTCGGGCATGTAGCCGATCCGGCGGCGGACC
>JAOPVN010000109.1 GCA_025966175.1 Modestobacter sp.
GCGGCCCTGTATCCCTCGTCCGGGGCAGCTGCGCCGGGAAGCGCCCGCAGGGCACGGAATCCGTACACCTTGCACGTGCTGCACCGCGTGCGATGCGCACCGAACGCGTGCGTCGAGGCCGATCAGCCCCGGCCCGTGCACGTTCCGAGCGCGTCGAGCGTGGTGGCCTCCGGACGGTCCGACACTACCCAGCACCCGCGCCGTACCGGTTCGCGCGTTGGTCGACCACCACCACCGGACCCGGCGGCGCGGGGCGGCGCCGGTAGGAGGTGGGCGTCGGGTCGCCCTCGCTCGGGTACGTGGTGACCTGCAGCTCGGCACCCGTCCGGCGCGGCGGCGGGCATGCCGGACGCCAGCGGGACGGCGGCCGGCATGGACAGCTCCCGCAGCGGTGAGGAGAGTCCGGGTCGTGCCCCGCGCAGCCCCGTCCTACCGCTTCCGCACGGTGTGGCGGGTGCCCGGCACCGTGCCCGAGGTGCGGGCAGTGCTCAGTGACAGCGCCGCGCTGACCCGCTGGTGGCCGGCGGTCTACCTCGACGTGGTGCCGGTGGCGGCCGGCGACCCGGACGGCGTGGGCCGCACGGTCGAGGTGTTCACCACCGGCTGGTTGCCGTACACGCTGCGCTGGACGCTGCGGATCACCGAGACCATGACCGACACCGGGTTCGCGCTGGCCGCCAGCGGTGACCTCGAGGGCACCGGCCGGTGGACGTTCGACCAGCAGGGCCCGGAGGTGGTGATCACCTACGACTGGCGGGTCGCCGCGGCCAAGCCGCTGGTCGCCCGGCTCAGCCCCTTGCTCCGCCCTGCCTTCGCGGCCAACCACCGGTGGGCGATGGCCCGCGGCGAGGAGAGCCTGGCGCTGGAGCTGCGTCGTCGGCGCGACCCGTCCGCCGCCGTCCCGCCGCCCCCCGGCCCGACGTTCCGTCGCCGGGCCAACTGATCCGGGTCGTCGGACCTCAGATCCGGGTCATCGGACCTCAGGGCACCGCCGCGACCCGGGCGACGAGCTCGACCTCGACCGGGCGGTCGGCGTGGACGAGCCGAATCGCGGAGGAGTCGGGATTGCGGCCGGACGGGAAGTGCGCCCAGACGCATGGCCCGGCCGTGCTGGATCGGCCCCCCTCCAGGGGCCCGCGCCGAGCTCGCGAGGGGCGGGGAGGAGGGGGCCCGCCATCAGTCCTTCCGGCCGGCGTCCACCAGCTGCATCACGACGACGCCCTCCTCGTCGGACGCCTCGAGGTCGACCTCGACGTCGAAGCCCCAGTCGTGGTCGCCGGCCGGGTCGTCGAGGATCTGGCGCACCCGCCACAGCCGCGACTCGCTCTTGTCGATGATCAGCAGCGCCGGCCCGCGGGCGTCCCCGCCGGTGTTCAGCTCGCCGTGCTCGGCGAAGTAGGCCTGCACCACCTCGCCCCAGCGGTCGGCGTCCCAGCCCGAGGCCTGGTCCAGCTCGCCCAGGTCGTACCAGCGGCGCAGCGCGAACAGCTCCACGCGGCGGAACAGCGTGTTGCGCACCATCGCGGTGAACGCCCGCTCGTTGCCGGTCAGCGGCCGGGGCCGGGCGGGCACCGAGACCGGGGCGTCCAGCGGCTGGTCCGGGCTGGTCAGCTGTTCCCACTCGTCCAGCAGCGAGGAGTCGACCTGCCGCACCAGCTCACCCAGCCACTCGACGATGTCGGTGACCTCCTCGGTGCGCGCCGCCGCGGGCACTCCCGACCGCAGCGCCTTGAACGCGTCGGAGAGATAGCGCAGCACCGCGCCCTCGGAGCGGGTGAGCCCGTAGGTGTTCACGAACTCCCGGAAGGTGAATGCCCGCTCCCACATCTCGCGGACGACGGACTTCGGCGACAAGTTTCCGTCGTCGGCCCACGGGTTGGTCTGCCGGTACACCTCGAAGGCGTGGCCGAGCAGCTCCTCGAGGGGCTTGGGATAGGTGATCCCCTCCAGGAGCTCCATCCGCTCGTCGTACTCGATGCCCTCGGCCTTCATCTGCGCGACGGCCTCGCCCTTGGCCTTGTTCAGCTGGGCGGCCAGGATCTGCCGGGGGTCGTCGAGGGTCGCCTCGATCACCGAGACGACGTCGAGCACGTAGGTGTCCGACTCGGGGTCGAGGACCTCGATGGCGGCCAGCGCGAACGTCGACAGCGGCTGGTTGAGGGCGAAGTCCGGCGGCAGGTCGAGCGTCAGGTCATGGCGCCGTCCATCGGGCTCGGGCTCGGCCAGCCGCACCAGCACGCCGGCCTGCAGCAGCGACCGCGCGATGCCGATCGCATCGCGGATGTGCTGGAGCTGCTTCTTGCGCGGCTCGTGGTTGTCGGTGAGCAGCCGGCGCATGGCGGCGAACGGGTCACCGGGCCGGTCGACGACGTCGAGGATCATCGACGTCGACACCCGCATGTTGCTCGTCAGCGGCTCAGGGGCGGCGTCGATCAGCCGCTTCTGGGTCGCCTCGCTCCACGGCACCATGCCGTCGGGCACCTTGCGGCGCACGAGCTTGCGCCGCTTCTTCGGGTCGTCGGCGACCTTGGCGAACTGTTTGAGGTTCTCCACCTCGTGCTCGGGCGCCTGGACGACGACGGTGCCCGCGGTGTCGTAGCCGGCCCGTCCCGCGCGGCCCGCGATCTGGTGGAACTCGCGGGCGGAGAGCAGCCGGGTGCGGGTGCCGTCGTACTTGCTCAGCGCGGAGAACACGACGGTCCGGATCGGCACGTTGATGCCCACACCGAGGGTGTCGGTGCCGCAGATGACCTTCAGCAGCCCCGCCTGCGCCAGCTGCTCGATCAGCCGTCGGTACTTCGGCAGCATCCCGGCGTGGTGCACGCCGATGCCGTGGCGGACCAGCCGCGAGAGCGTCGTCCCGAAGGCGGAGGAGAACCGGAACCCGCCGATCATCTCGGCGATCGCGGCCTTCTCCTCCTTCGTGGACACGTTGACGCTCATCAGCGCCTGCGCACGTTCCAGCGCTGATGCCTGGGTGAAGTGGACGACGTAGATCGGGGCCTGCTTGGTGTCCAGCAGATCCTGGATGGTCTCGTGCATCGGTGTCGTCGCGTAGTAGTGGTGCAGCGGCACGGGACGCTCGGCGTTGGCCACCAGCGCGGTGGGCCGGCCGGTGCGGCGGGTGAGGTCCTCGGTGAGCGTCGTGACGTCGCCCAAGGTCGCCGACATGAGCAGGAACTGCGCCTTCGGCAGCTCCAGCAGCGGCACCTGCCAGGCCCAGCCGCGGTCCGGATCGCCGTAGAAGTGGAACTCGTCCATGACGACGAGGCCGATGTCGGCGTCCGCGCCCTCGCGCAGCGCGATGTTGGCCAGCACCTCGGCGGTG
>JAOPVN010000156.1 GCA_025966175.1 Modestobacter sp.
CTGGAGGGCAGCCGCGGCCAGTCCACCGGCCCGCACCTGCACTTCGAGGTGCACAAGGGCGGCATGGACGGCAAGCGGATCGACCCGGTGGCCTGGCTGCGCGCCCGCGGCGTCGACGTCTGACCGCCCGCCCCATCCTCGCTTTCGGCGCCGAAAGCGAGGAGGACTGCCTCGCTTTCGGCGCCGAAAGCGAAGGTCACGGGGTGAAGCGGTAGCCCATCCCGGGCTCGGTGTGCAGGTACCGCGGATGGGCCGGGTCCGGCTCGAGCTTGCGCCGCAGCTGCGCCAGGTAGACCCGCAGGTAGTTGGTCTCCCGCTCGTACGCCGGGCCCCACACCGACTGCAGCAGCTGCCGCTGGCCCACGAGTCGGCCCGGGGCCCGCACCAGTTCCGACAGCAGCGCCCACTCGGTCGGCGTCAGCCGCACGGTCACGCCGTCCACGGTGACCTGCCGCGCCGCCAGGTCGACGGTGAAGTGCTCGGTGACGACGACGGACTGCCCCGGTTCGGTGGTTCCCCGGCGCACGGCGGCGCGCAGCCGGGCGAGCAGCTCGGCCATGTCGAAGGGCTTGGTCACGTAGTCGTCGGCGCCGGCGTCCAGCGCGGCCACCTTGTCGTGGCTGTCGGCCCGGGCGGAGAGCACCAGCACCGGACCGGTGAACCACGGCCGCAGGCCGGCCAGCACCTCGCTGCCGTCGAGGTCCGGCAGCCCCAGGTCCAGCACGACCAGGTCGGGGTGCGCGGCCGCGGCCTCGCGCAGCGCCGTCGTGCCGTCCGGTGCGGTCAGGACCTCGTGCCCGGCGGCGCGCAGGCTGATCCGCAGCGCGCGCAGCAGCTGGACGTCGTCGTCGACGACGAGCACCTTGCTCACGCGGCCCGCACCGGTGCGGGGCGCGGGGTCTCGACCGCGGCGAGGGAGACGACCATGGTCAGCCCGCCGCCGGGGGTGTCCTCGGCGGTCAGCGTGCCGCCCATCGCCTCGGTCAGGCCGCGGGCCACGGCCAGGCCCAGCCCCACGCCCTGACCGGCCGGGGCGTCACCGAGCCGCTGGAACGGGGCGAAGACCCGCTCGCGGTCGGCGAGGGCCACTCCGGGGCCGCGGTCGACGACGCGCAGCTCGACCCGGCCGGCAACCGCGCCGGTGCGCACCACCACCGGTCCGCGGGGGGCGTGCCGCGTCGCGTTGTCGACCAGGTTGGCCACCACCCGCTCCAGCAGCCCGGCGTCGGCCAGCACCGCCGGCAGGTCGTCGGGCGCCGCCACCTGCACGCGCGCCCGTTGCGGGTCGTCGAGCCAGCTCAGCGCCGAGTGGACGACGTCGGTCAGGTCGGCCGCGGCGGGCACGGGGGTGATCGCCCCGGACTGCAGCCGGCTCATGTCCAGCAGGTTGTCGACCAGCCCGGTCAGCCGGTCGGCGGACTCGTCGACGGTCGCGACCAGCTCGGCGCGGTCGGCGTCGGTGAGGGCGAGGTCGGTGGAGCGCAGCGCGGAGGAGGCGGCCTTGATCCCGGCCAGCGGCGTGCGCAGATCGTGGCTGACTGCGGCCAGCAGGGCGGTGCGCATGCTGTTGCCGGCCGCCAGCCGGTCGGCTTCCGCGGCCTGCGCCGCCAGCCGGCCCTGCTGCAAGGCGACGGCGGCCTGCTCGGCGAAGGCGACGAGCACCCTGCGATCGCCGGCCGGCAGGGTGCGACCGCACAGCCGCAGGGTGAGGGTGTCGGTGACGGCGACCTCGTCGGGTGCCTCACCGGGAGGCGCGCCACAGGAGCCGACGGTCCGCTCGCCGTCCGCCGTCCGCTCGACCATGCTGACCGACCGCAGGCCGAACGCCTCCCGGATCTGCTCCAGCAGGCTGGGCAGGGCACGGTCGCCGGCCAGCACCGAGCGGGACAGCGAGGCGAGCATCGCCGTCTCGGCACCGGCCCGGGCCGCGGCGGTCGCCCGGCGGGCCGAGCGGTCGACGACGGTGGCCACCGCGACCGCCACCAGCAGGTAGCCGGCGAGCGCGACGACGTCGTCGATCCGGTCGACGGTCAGTCGGTGCGTCGGTGCGGTGAAGAACCAGTTCTCGGCCAGGCCGCCGACCACCGCGGCCAGCACCGCGGGCAGCAGCCCGCCGACGAGAGCCACCGCGACCACCAGCAGCAGGAAGACCAGCAGCACGCTGGCGAGGGAGAGCGCGGCGTCGGCCGCCAGGCAGAGCAGCGTGACCACCGGGACGCCGACGAGCGCCAGCGCGACGCCCAGCCGGCGTCGACGGGCGGTGAGCGCACCGGTCAGCGGCGGTAGCCGCCAGCCCCGCGAGCCGGCGGAGGAGTGCGTGACGATGTGCACGTCGATCTCGCCGGAGCCGGCGACGACCTCCCCGCCGATGCCGCCGCGCAGCGCCCGCGCCCAGCGGGACCGCCGGCTGGTGCCGATGACCAGTTGGGTGGCGTCGACCCCGCGGGCGAAGTCCAGCAGCGCCGCGGCCACGTCGTCGCCGACCACCTGGTGGTAGCTGCCGCCCAGGCTCTCCACCAGTGCGCGCTGCGCCCGCAGCGCCGCGGGGGAGGCGCCGGCGAGGCCATCGGAGCCGAGCACGTGCACGGCGAACAGTGCGCCGGTCCCGCTCCGCCGGGCCACCCGGGCGGCGCGCCGGATGAGGGTCTCACCCTCGTGCCCGCCGGTCAGCGCGACGACGACGCGCTCGCGGGCCTCCCACACGTGGTCGATGTCGTGCTCGGTCCGGTAGCGGCGGAGCCCCTCGTCGACCCGGTCGGCCAGCCAGAGCAGGGCCAGCTCGCGCAGTGCGGTCAGGT
>JAOPVN010000172.1 GCA_025966175.1 Modestobacter sp.
AGCTGGGCACGATCACCGCGCAGACGCCGCCGCTGGTCGTCCTCACCTCCAACCGCACCCGCGAGGTGCACGACGCGCTCAAGCGCCGCTGCCTCTACCACTGGCTGGAGCACCCGGACTTCGAGCGCGAGGTGGCGATCCTGCGCCGGCGGCTGCCCGACGTCACCGAGCTGCTCGCCCGCCAGGTCGCCCGGGCGACGGCGCAGCTGCGCGGGCTGGACCTGCTCAAGCCCCCCGGTGTGGCCGAGGCGATGGACTGGGCCACCGCGCTGCACGCCCTCGGCGCCCGGGAGCTCGACCCCGACATCGCCGCCCGCACGCTGGGCGCG
Source organism: Modestobacter sp. (assembly GCA_025966175.1). Classification (GTDB taxonomy): domain Bacteria; phylum Actinomycetota; class Actinomycetes; order Mycobacteriales; family Geodermatophilaceae; genus Modestobacter. The sequence continues at coordinate 330 of JAOPVN010000172.1, forward strand.
GTGCTGAAGTACCGCGAGGACACCGACCGCGTGCACGCCCTGGCCCGGGGAGCGCTCTTCGGTGGCGGCTGAAGAAGGGCCCCCGGAAGGACCCTGTCCTCCTCACCGCTCGCACGCTCGCGGCGAGCCTCGGGACAGGGCCGGGCGGGACGTCGTCACCACGGTGCTGGGGTTCGCCCGCACGCTCCGGCACGCCGGGGTCGCCGCCTCGCCCGACCGGGTCGAGGCGATGCTCGCCGCCGCCGGGCACCTCGACGTCCTGGACCCGACCGCCGTCTACTGGGCCGGCCGGCTGACGCTCTGCGCCAGCCCCGACGACCTGGACCGCTACGACGCCGCCTTCGCCGCCTACTTCGGCGGTGAGGCGCCGCGGCCGCGGCGCTCCAACGGTGCCGAGCAGGCGCAGGTGACCCAGGCCGCTCCGCTGGCGACCGGCGAGGGCAGCGAGGACGGCGGTGAGCCCGGCGACCTGGCCACCCAGGCCAGCGGCGAGGAGGTGCTGCGGCACCGGGACGTCGCCGAGCTGACCATCCCCGAGCGCGACCAGCTCCGCCGGCTGTTCGCGCTGCTCGTGCCGGCCGCGCCGATGCGCCGGTCACGGCGCCGCAGCCCGTCGGCGCACGGCTCGATCCACCGGGCCCGCACCGTCCGGCGGGCGCTGCGTGACGGCGGTGAGGTCACCCGGCTGGTGCACCACCGGGCCCGGCCCCGCCCGCGCAAGGTGGTGCTGCTGATCGACGTCTCCGGCTCGATGAGCCCCTACGCCGACGCGCTGCTGCGCTTCGCGCATGCCGCCGTGCGCGCCCGGCCGGCCAGCACCGAGGTCTTCACCATCGGCACCCGGCTGACCCGGGTCACCCGCGAACTGCGGCTGCGCGACCCCGACCGAGCGCTCGCGGCCAGCGGCTCGGCGATCCCCGACTGGTCCGGCGGTACCCGGATCGGTGAGGTGCTCAAGGCGTTCCTGGACCGCTGGGGGCAGCGCGGCACCGCCCGCGGCGCGATCATCGTCGTGTGCAGCGACGGCTGGGAGCGCGGTGGCGCCGAGCTGCTCGGCGAGCAGATGACCCGGCTGCAGCGGCTGGCGCACGCCGTCGTCTGGGTCAATCCGCACAAGGGCCGGGCCGGCTACGAACCGCTCACCGCGGGGATGATCGCCGCGCTGCCGAGCGTCGACCACTTCGTCGCCGGGCACAGCCTGGCCGCATTCGAGGAACTGGCAGGGGTGATTGAAAGGGCCCCGGGCTCCTCATCACTCGCACGCTCGCGACGAGCCTCTGCCCGGGGCCGAACGACTGGAGGGACCTCCTGATGCGTGACGTTCTGGATGACTTGATCGGGTGGTGGCAGGCGGGGGAGACCGTCGGCGTCGGCACCGTCGTCGGCACCTGGCGCTCGGCCCCGCGTCCACCGGGTGCCTCCATGCTGGTCGGCCCGGACGGGACGGCGGTCGGCAGCGTCTCCGGCGGCTGCGTCGAGGGTGCGGTCTACGAGGAGGCGAAGGACGTCGTCGCCACCGGCGAGCCCACGCTCGAGCGGTACGGCGTCAGCGACGACGACGCCTTCGCCGTGGGCCTGACCTGCGGCGGGATCCTCGACGTCTACGTGGAGGCGATCTCCCGGGAGTCCTTCCCGGAGCTCGGTGAGGTGGCCGCGTCGGTGGGCGCGCACGAGCCGGTCGCCGTCGTCACCTGTGTGAAGGGCCCGGCCGACCGGCTGGGGCGGCGGATGGTGCTCTGGCCGGACCGCGCGTCGGGCTCGTTCGGCGAGCAGCACCTGGACGACGCCGTCGCCGACGACGCCCGCGGCATGCTGGCCGCCGGCCGGACGGCGACCCTGACCTACGGGCACGACGGCGAGCGGCGCGGCGACGACCTGACCATGTTCGTCTCCTCCTTCGCCCCGCCGGCCCGGATGGTGGTCTTCGGCGCGATCGACTTCGCCGCCGCCGTGGCCCGGGTCGGCTCGTTCCTCGGCTACCGGGTCACCGTCTGCGACGCCCGCCCGGTGTTCGCCACTGCCCGCCGCTTCCCCGACGCCGACGAGGTGGTCGTGGAGTGGCCGCACCGCTACCTGCAGGCCGAGGCCGACGCCGGCCGGATCGACGAGCGCACCGTGCTCTGCGTGCTCACCCACGACCCGAAGTTCGACGTCCCGCTGCTGGAGGTCGCGCTGCGGCTGCCGGTGGCCTACGTGGGGGCGATGGGCTCCCGGCGGACGCACGAGGAACGGCTGGACCGGCTGCGCGAGGCCGGCCTGAAGGACGACGAGCTGGACCGCCTCTCCTCACCGATCGGGCTGGACCTGGGCGCCCGCACCCCGGAGGAGACCGCGGTGTCGATCGCCGCGGAGATCATCGCCGGCCGCTGGGGCGGGACGGGGGAGCGGCTGACCGGGGTGGAGGGCCCGATCCACCGCACCGCCGACCGCTGAAAGAGGGCCCCCTCCTGGGTCCCCTCGCAGGCTCGGGGACGCCCTGGAGGGGCCGCTTGACGGGGACGCTGGTGTTCATACCTCAGTAGGCATACCGTTTCCGGTATGCCTCCCTCGCGGCGGACGTCGTTCCCGGGCCTGCAGGACATGGCCGACCGCCGACGCGGGCTGATCCAGGAGCTGGCGGAAGCGCGTCGGGCCAGCGGAGCCAGCCAGACCGAGATCGCCGCGCGCATGAGGACGTCCCAGTCCGCCGTCGCCCGGCTGGAGAGCGGTGAGCTGGACGCGCGGATGTCCACGCTGGAGCGCTACGCGGCCGCCGTGGGCCACATCGTCGACTGGCACGTCCGTCCATCCGAGGAGTCGCCGTGAACCCGACCACCGGCACCTGGCCGCCACTGCCCCCGGAGCCGCCCCACCCGCCGCACCCGCACCGCAGCCCCTGGCTCCCCGAGCCCCGGCCGGTGGCCCCGGGCCCGGTCTCGGCGTCCTCGTCGGTGCAGGTGTGGGCGCCGGACCAGCTCGCCGAACGGCTGCTGGACCAGCGGGTCGTGGTGCTGGCCGGCGAGCTGGACACCGAGACGGCCAACCGGGCCATCGCCTCGCTCGCGCTGCTGGACGCATCCGGCGACGAACCGGTCCAGCTGCGGCTGTCCGGCGTCCGGGTCGACCTCGGGATCGCGCTCGGCCTGGTCGATGCGCTCGACCTCATGGGCGCCCCGGTGCACGTGACCGCGCTGGGCACCCTCACCGGCGCAGCGATCGCCCTGCTGGCGGTGGGCGACGTCCGGACCGCCGCCCCGCACGCGCTGCTGCAGCTGGCCGACCCGCGTCCGCCCGGCGGCGTCCGGGGCTGGGACGTCGAGGCGTGGGCGGCCGACCACACCCGCCAGGTCCAGCGCCTGCACGAACGGCTGGCTCAGGCCAGCGGCCGTCCGGTCGAGGAGATCGCCGCGGACATGCACGCCGGTCGGCTGCTGACCGTGTCGGAGGCGCACACGTACGGGCTGGTCGATACTGCGACTTCCCCGCGTCGGACCGACCACTGAACCCGACCGGCCCCGCCGGGATCCTGACGGACGACCTGCCGTACCGCTACGACGTCGAGGTCGTCGGCCTGCTCGCCTCACCGGCGCACCGCTACGGCGGCCGGCCCGACGCGGCCGTCGCCGGCCAGCCGGTGGAGTCGCGGGACCGGGTCGAGGTGCGGGCCGGGCTCGGCATCGTCGGGGACCGCTACTTCGGCAAGCCGGCCCATCGGGACGCCTCGGTCACGGTGCTCGCCGCCGAGGCCCTGGACCAGCTGGCCGCCGAGCTGGGCAGCGGTCCGCTGGACCCGCTGGCCACCCGGCGCAACGTCGTCCTGCGTGGCGCCGAGGTCGAGGCGCTGCGTGGGCAGCCGTTCAGCCTGGACTGCGGCGAGGGTCAGGTCGTGCTCCTCGGCGGCCGTCCCGCCAACCCGTGCGCCTGGCTGGACCTGGTGCTCGCCGCCGGTGCCCACCGGGGGATGCGCGGGCGGGGTGGGGTCCGTTGCGCGCCTCGCACCGACGGCGGCCTGCGGCTGGGCCCGGCCGTGCTGCGCTCCGCCGTCCCGCTCGATCCGGCGAGGGCCGG
>JAOPVN010000195.1 GCA_025966175.1 Modestobacter sp.
CGCACCGGTTCCGCGGCTCCGATCCCCGGCCCCGCCCGGCCCCGGGCTACTTCTTCTTGTCGCTCCCCCGGCCCTCGCGCACCTTGACCGACACGTCGATCGGGGTGCCGTGGAAGCCGAACTGCTCCCGCAGCTTGCGCTCCAGGAAGCGGCGGTAGCCGGCTTCCAGGAAGCCCGTGGAGAAGACGACGAACCGCGGCGGCCGGATGTCCGCCTGGGTGACGTACTTGATCTTCGGCGCGCGGCCGCCGCGGGCCGGCGGCGGGGTCTCCTGGACCAGCGCCCGGATGAACGTGTTGAGCTCCGCGGTAGGCACCCGGGTCTCCCAGCTGGCGAGGGCGGTCTTCAGGTGATCCGCCAGCTTGTTCACCCCGCGGCCGGTCAGCGCCGAGATGTTCACCCGGCTGGCCCACTTGATCCGGGCCAGGTCGCGGTCGATCTCCTTCTCCAGCTGGGCGTGCCGGTCCTCGTCCAGGGTGTCCCACTTGTTGAACGCGACGACCAGCGCTCGGCCGGCGTCGATCACCTGGGTGATCACCCGCTGGTCCTGCTCGCTGATCACCTCGTCGGCGGCGAGCAGGACGACGGCGACCTCGGCGGCCTCGATCGCGGCCTCGGTGCGCAGGCTGGCGTAGTACTCGGTGCCGCTGGCGGTGTTGACCCGGCGGCGCAGCCCGGCGGTGTCGACGAAGCGCCAGTCCTCACCGCCGAGCTTCACGAGCGAGTCGACCGGGTCGACGGTGGTACCGGCCACCGAGTCCACGACCGAGCGCTCCTCCTTGGCCAGCCGGTTGATCAGGCTGGACTTGCCCACGTTGGGCCGGCCGATCAGCGCGACCCGGCGCGGGCCGCCGACCACCTCGGTCTCCCGCGGCGCCTCGGGCATCGCGTCGAGGACCAGGTCGAGCAGGTCGCCGCTGCCACGCCCGTGCAGGGCGCTGACGGTGAACGGCTCCCCCAGGCCCAGTGACCACAGCTCGGCGGCGCTCGCCTCGGCCCGCTCGTCGTCGACCTTGTTGGCCACCAGGATCACCGGCCGGTCGCTGCGTCGCAGCACACGAGCGGCGGCCAGGTCGGTCTCGGTCGCCCCGACCGAGGCGTCGACGACCAGCACGATCACGTCGGCGGTCTTCATCGCGTACTCGGCCTGCCGGGCGATCGCGGCGGCCATGCCGGTCGCCTTCGGCTCCCAGCCGCCGGTGTCGACGACCGTGAAGTTCCTGCCGTTCCACAGCGCCTGGTACGGGATCCGGTCCCGGGTGACGCCGGGGATGTCCTGCACCACCGCGGCGCGGCGGCCGATGAACCGGTTGACCAGGGTGGACTTGCCGACGTTCGGCCGGCCGACGACCGCCACCACGGGCAGCGGACCGGTGGGCTCGCCCAGGTCCGGGGTGTCGTTGTCGCTCATGCGGGTTCTCCTACTGCTGTGCGGGCCAGGTCGAGCACGCGCTCGACGACGGCCTCACGGTCCAGCCCGGTGCTGTCGACGACGACGGCGTCGACAGCTGGGCGCAGCGGGCTGTCGGCCCGGCTGCTGTCGTACTCGTCCCGGCGGCGCAGGTCCGCGGCGATCTCGGCGATCCGGCCGGGGTCGGTGACCCCGAGCTGGCCGGCCCGCCGTTCGGCGCGCGCCTCGGGGGCGGCGGTCAGGTAGATCTTCAGGGTGGCCTCGGGCAGCACGACCGTGCCGATGTCGCGGCCCTCGACGACGACGGCGTCGGCCTCGGCGATCAGCTCCCGCTGCCGCGCGACCAGCAGCCGGCGCACCGCCGGGACGGCGGACACCGGCGAGACGGTGCGGGTGACCTCGGCGCCGCGGATCCGCACGGCCACGTCGACGCCGTCGACCAGCACCAGCTCGACGTCGGCCATCGTCCCGACCCGGATGTCGGCCGCCGCCACGGCGCGCGCGACCGCCTCCGGGTCCGACAGGTCGACCCCGGCGTCCAGGACGGCGACGGTGGCCGCGCGGTACATGGCCCCGGTGTCCAGGTACGCCGCGCCCAGCCGGGTGGCGACGGCGCGGGCGACGCTGGACTTCCCGGTGCCCGAGGGCCCGTCCAGCGTGACCTGACCGACGAAACCGCTCACTGCGCGATGTCCCGGCGCAGCGCCACGGCCCCGCGCAGGTAGACGTGCTGCACCTCGGCGCGGGTCCTCGGGGTGTCGACGTGCGCCATCAGCCGGAGCACGCGGGGCAGGGCGTGCGGCACGGCGATCTCGGTCGCGCACATCAACGGGACGTCGCCGAGACCCAGCTCCCGCGCGGCCAGCGCCGGGAACTCCGACACCAGGTCGGGAGTGGCGGTGAACAGGATGCTGATCAGATCCGCCGGGTCGAGCTCGTTGCGCGACAGGACGGTGCTCACCAGCTCCCGCGTGGCGTCCAGCACCTCGTCCCGGTCGTCGGCCGCCACCTGTGTTGCACCCCGGATGGCTCGGACGGCCACAGCACTCTCCTCGATCGACAGAGGTGCACGGGTCGCCGGGCACCTCTGTCGAGTCTACGGAGGCCTCGCCACCACCCCTGCCCGCAGCGGACAAGGAGCGCAGCAACGGCTCCCCGGCGCACCCTGGGGACCGTAACCAGGACCGCGTCGCGGGGGCCGCCCCGCCGCTCAGCCGATGGGCGTGATCCCCCAGCTCGCCGTGGTGGACTCCCCCGGCTCCAGCCGGATCACCGAGTCCCCCGTCGCGAAGGCGTCCGGAGGGCAGGTCATCGGCTCCACCGCCACCCCGCGCCGGCGCCACGGCTCGGGGAGCACATCGCCGGTGAACAGCTGCAGGTGGCCGTAGCCCTCGTCCAGCCAGACCGCGGCGCCCCGCCCGTCGGGCCCGGTCAGCCGCGCCCAGGCCAGGCCGTCGTCGTCCCGCGCCAGGTCGGTGAAGCAGTGGTCGATGACCAGGTCGCCGATCGGCCGCCCGGCCCGCAGGTCGTAGCGGGTGCCGGTGACGTCGACCGCGCCGGTCGGCAGCGCCCGCTCGTCGGTCTCCAGCCGGGTGGCCCCGGGCGCGACGAGGGTGCAGTCGTCGACGTGCTGGCCGGGGCGCGCGGCCAGGTAGGGGTGGTGGCCCTCGCCGTAGGGCAGCGGCTCGTCCCCCACGTTGGTGGCGGTGGTGCGCACGTGCAGCCCGCCGGGCGAGAGCTCGTAGCCGATCTGCAGCCGCAGCGCGAACGGATAGCCCGGCTGCGGGTGCAGGCGGTGCTCCAGCTGCACGGAGTCACTGGTCCGGCCGGTGACCTGCCAGGCGACGGTGCGCACCAGGCCGTGGATGGCGTTGTGCGTCTCGGGCTCCGACAGCGGGGTCTGGTGCTCCGCGCCGTCCCACCGGTACCGCCCGTCGCGCAGCCGGTTGGGCCACGGCGCGAGGACCTGGCCGCGGGCGGCGACGGGCAGCTCGGCCTCGGCGTAGCCGTCGACCAGGTCCCGGCCGCCCGCCCGATAGGTGCGCAGCCCGCCGCCGACCTCGACGACGACGGCCTCGGTGTCCCCGTCCCGGCCCGCGCAGCGCAGCACGAACTGCTCACCGGTCGGCGGCACCGTCATCGAACCTGCCCCGCGGTCAGCTCGCGCACCTCGGCGTACCGCTCACGGACGTGCGGTACCGGATCGGCCTCGTAGGTCTCGGTGCTGGTGGCCGGCCACACCGGCGGGGTATCGCCACCGGCGAGCACCCAGGCGGCCTGCCGGGCGGCGCCGTCGGCGACGTACTCCCCCGGCGGCGGCACCAGCACCGGTACGCCGAGGACGGCGGGGGCAAGCCGGCGGACCGCCTCGGACCGGGCGCCGCCACCGACCAGGAACACCCGGCGCACCGGGTTGCCCTGCGCGGCGATCGCGTCGAGCCCGTCGGCGAGCCCACACAGCAGGCCCTCCACGGCGGCCCGCGCCAGGTGCGCCGGGTCGGCGGTGGACAACGTCAGCCCGTGCAGCGCACCCGTGGAGTACGGCCGGTCCGGCGTCCGCTCCCCCTCCAGGTAGGGCACCAGCACCAGCCCGCCGGAACCCGCCGGTGCGGTGAGCGCCAGCCGGGACAGCTGCTCGTGGTCGACCCCGAGCAGCCGGGCGGTCGCGTCCAGGACGCGCGCCGCGTTGAGGGTGACCACCAGCGGCAGGAAGTGTCCGGTGGCGTCGGCGAACCCGGCCACCGTGCCCGACGGGTCGGCGCTGGGCGTCAGGGAGACGGTCGACACCACCCCGGACGTGCCGATCGACAGGACGACGTCCCCCGGCTCGGCGTTGATCCCGAGCGCGGCCGCGGCGTTGTCCCCCGTCCCGGGACCCAGGGCGGCACCCGCGTCAGCGCCCAGCGCACCGGCTGCGACGGCGCCGGCCTGCTCGGCCGGGCCGAGGACCCGGGGCAGGACGGCGCTGCGGCCGAACGCCCGCTCGAACAGGTCGGGCCGGTAGGCCTCATCGGCCGGTGACCAGTAGCCGGTGCCGCTGGCGTCCCCGCGGTCGGTGACCAGCCCGTCCAGGCTCTGCATGCCACCCCCCGACCCACCCCTGCGGCCCCCGGCCAGCCGCCAGGTGAGCCAGTCGTGCGGCAGGCAGACCGCCGCCGTCCGGGCCGCGTTGGCCGGCTCGTGCTCGGCCAGCCAGCGCAGCTTGGTCACGGTGAACGACGCGACCGGCACGAGCCCGACCGCGTCGGCCCAGGCCTGGGCGCCGGACTCCCCCGGGCCCAGCTCGGCAATGAGGTCGGTGGCGGCCTGCGCGGAGCGGGTGTCGTTCCACAGCAGCGCCGGCCGCACCACCTCGCCGTCCTCGTCGAGGCAGACCATCCCGTGCTGCTGCCCGCCGACGGCGACGGCCGCGACGTCCGCGAGACCCCCGGCCTCGCCGATCGCCGACTGGAGCGCCGCCGCCCAGGCGGCCGGGTCGACCTCGGTGCCGTCGGGGTGCGCCGCCCGGCCCTCGCGGACCAGGCGGCCGCTCTCGGCGTCGCGCACCACGACCTTGCAGGACTGGGTCGACGAGTCGACCCCGGCCACCAGCGTCATCTGCTCAGCGTTCCGGACTCAGCGGGCGCCGAGCAGGTGCTCGATCATCAGCTGGTCGATCCGGACGACGCCGGCGCCGCGCTGGGCAACGGTCTCCGCGTCGAAGTCCTCGAACGCCGAGCGGTCGATCAGCAGGTCCTCGAAGGTCTCGCCCTCGGCCAGCGTCGGCCGGCGCAGCTCGGGAACCCGGGCCGCCGCCAGCGCCTCCTGCACCTCGGGGTCGGCGCGGAAGGCCGCGGCCCGCTCCTTGAGCAGCAGGTAGGTGCGCATGTTCGCCGCGGCGGAGCGCCAGACGCCGTCCATGTCCTCGGTGCGCAGCGGCTTGTAGTCGAAGTGCCGCGGCCCGTCGTAGCTCGGGCCGCCGTTGAGACCGCCGTTCTCCAGCAGGTCCACGGTGCTGAACGCCTGCAGCAGGTCGCCGTGGCCGAACACCAGGTCCTGGTCGAACTTGGGCCCGTGCTGCCCGTTGAGGTCGATGTGGAACAGCTTGCCCAGCCAGATCGCCTCGGCGATGCCGTGGGTGAAGTTCAGGTTGGACATCTGCTCGTGCCCGACCTCGGGGTTGATCCCCACCAGGTGGGCGTGCGCGAGCTTGGAGATGAAGGCGATCGCGTGCCCGATGGTGGGCAGGAAGATGTCGCCCCGGGGCTCGTTGGGCTTGGGCTCCAGGGCGAAGCGCAGGCCGTACCCGCGGGCCTCGGAGTAGGCCGCCAGGGTGTCGATCGCCTCGGCGTAGCGGTCCAGCGCGGCGATCAGGTCCTTCGCGGTGTCGACCTCGGTGCCCTCGCGGCCGCCCCACAGCACGTAGGTCTGCGCGCCCAGCTCCGCGGCCAGGTCCATGTTCCGCATGACCTTGCGCATCGCGAACCGGCGGACCTCGCGGTCGTTGGCCGTGAGCCCGCCCTCCTTGAACACCGGGTGGGTGAACAGGTTCGTCGTCACCATCGGGACGACCAGCCCGGTCTCGTCCAGGGCGGCCCGGAAGCGCTTGATGTGCTCGT
>JAOPVN010000200.1 GCA_025966175.1 Modestobacter sp.
GCAGCATGCTCACCCTGGCGATCACCGCCGCGCTGCGGCACTGGGACGAGTTCGCGCTGCACGTGAAGGCAGCGGTGCACAACGGCCTCACCGACGAGGAGATCGCCGAGGTCTGCCTGCACACCGCGGTCTACGCCGGGGTGCCGGCGGCCAACCACGCGCTCGCCGTCGCCAAGCCGATCCTGGCCGAACTGCGCCGGCCGCTGCCCGGACCGGCCGTCGGGACCTAGCCGACGTCACGGCCGTGGTGCACCCGTGTCCGCCCGTCCGGGGAACCCCTCGCAGGGATGACCTGGTCACTCCTCTTCGTTCGTGATCCGATACAGGGGGTAAGACCGACCGGCGGGTCAGCTGGCCCCCACCCATCCGTCGAGGAGCACCGCCCCCTGCCGCGTCGCAGTGCTCGACCGCAGGAGGCGTACCGCAGCGTGACCCCCGTGCTCCGAGATGCAGTGCCCGAGGAACCGACGCAGCGCCCGCTCCGGGTCGCGACCGTCCCGTTCGCAGGTCGATACGAGAAGGCCGTCCTGCCCGACGATGTGGTGCGGATCGGCCCGGACGCCTCGCCGAGTCCCTGGCTGGACCTCGGTCACCTGGCTGCGCACGCCGACGACCTCGACGTGCTGCATCTGCACGGCGGGTACGGGCACCTGACCGTTCCGCAGATGGACGCCTGGACGGCGGAGGTCCGCCGCAGCGGTGTCCCCCTCGTCGTCACCGTGCACGACCTGCGGCCGCCGGTGGGCCCGGACGGGACGCCGATGCGCACCCGGCACCGGTCGCACCTGCGGGCGCTGCTGACCACGGCCGAGGTGGTGCTGACCCTCACCCCCGGCGCCGCCGACGAGATCGCCGACCGGTTCGGGCGCACCGCGATCGTCGTGGCCCATCCCTCGCTCGCCGCGCCGACCCCCGGCATCGGCCGGGAGACGCGGCTGGTGGGCGTGCACCTGGGCCGGCTGGGTCCCGAGGTGGCCGAGCCGGTGGAACTCGTGCGGGCCGCGTTGTCCGGTGCCGTCTCCGGTGGTGGGCGACTGCGGGTCGACGTCCACCCCGAGGTCGACCTCGGTGCCCGGCTGCCCGAGCTGCTCGCGCTGGCCCAGGATGGCGAGCTGGAGCTTGTCCGTAGCTGGGAGGCCGATCCGGCGGGCTGGGTCCGGCACCTGCAGGAGCTGCACGTCGCGGTGCTGCCGCAGCGGTCCGGGCCGCTCTCGACGTGGGTGGAGCTGTGCCGCGACGCCGGCACCCGGGTCGTCGTGCCCGCCGGCGGCCGGCACGAACAGCAGTGGTCCGACGTCGTCCTGTACGGCAACGACCCGGGGACCGGGCTGGACGCCGCGTCGCTGACCTCCGCGGTCGTGGCCGCGCTGACCCGGCCGGTTCCCGCACGGGTGGACCGCGCGTGGCGGGCGGAGCAGCTGGCCGCCGTCCGGCGGGTGCACGCGCAGGTCTACGGGCAGGTCGCCGCCGACCACGCGGCCACCTGAGGGCCGGGCCGGTCAGTCGGCCGCGGCCACCGCGGCCTCCGTGGCGTGCGGCAGCCGGATGGTGAAGACGGTGCGGCCCGGTTCGCTGGCCACCTCGACCTGGCCGCCGTGCGCGCTGACCACCGCGTGCACGATCGCCAGCCCCAGGCCGGTGCTGCCGGCCGAGCGGGAGCGTGAGGCGTCGCCCCGGGCGAACCGCTCGAACACGTGCGGGCGCAGCGCGGCCGGGATCCCCGGTCCGCCGTCGATCACCTGCAGGACCGCCCAACCGCCCTGGACCCGCAGCCGGGTGGTCGCCGTCGTCCCGTCCGGGGTGTGGCTGCGCACGTTGGCCAGCAGGTTGGCCAGCACCTGGTGCAGCCGGCCGGGGTCGCCGGGCGCCAGGACCGGGGCGTCGGGCAGGTCCAGCTGCCAGGTGTGGCCGGGGCCGGCGACATGCGCGTCGCTGACGGTGTCGACCACGAGCGCGGTGAGGTCGACCTCCTCCTGGGCCAGTTCGCGGCCGGCGTCCAGTCGGGCCAGCAGCAGCAGCTCCTCGACCAGCTCGGACATCCGCAGCGCCTCGGACTCCACCCGCCGCATGGCGTGCCCGACGTCGGCAGGCACCGCGGCGTGCTGGCGGCGGACCAGCTCGGCGTAGCCGCGGATGGAGGCCAGCGGGGTGCGCAGCTCGTGGCTGGCGTCGGCGACGAACTGGCGGACCTGGGTCTCGGACTCCTGGCGGGCGGCGAGGGAGCCCTCGACGTGGTCGAGCATCCGGTTCAGCGCCGTCCCGACCTGGCCGACCTCGGTGCCGGGGTCGGTGTCCCCCGGCAGCACCCGCTCGACCAGCCGCACCTCGCCACTGGCCAGCGGCAGCTCCGAGACGCGGGTCGCGGTGGCCGCGACCCGGTCCAGCGGGCGGAGGGCGCGGCGGATGACGAGCACGGCGGCCAGCGCCGCGGCGACCAGGGCGAGCAGCCCCACGATCAGTTCGACGGTGACCAGGCGGCGCACGGCGTCCGCGGTGCTGTTCAGCGGCAGGCCGGTCACCAGGACCTCGCCGTCCCGCGCCGGGCTGGCGATCAGCCGGTAGTCCCCGAGGTCACCGCCGAGGTCCCGGGTCACCGGCTCGGCGTCGGTGGGCAGGTCCACCAGCACGCCTTGCTGGGCGCTGGAGAGCTGCAGCGTCTGGCCGCGGGACCCCAGCACGCCGGAGGTGGTGCAGATCCCGTCGACGACGGTGGCCCCGAGGGTGCCCTCGCCCTGGCCGCGTGCGCCGAGGAAGCCGGGCCCCCCAGGTGATCCGTTGCCGTCCCCGTCGCCCGTGTCGTGCGGCGGGTCGTACCCCGGTTGGGACGAGTAGCTCTCCGAGCGGCCGATGGCCGCGTCGAGCCGGGTGTCGACCTGGCTGACCAGCTGGGCGCGCAGCGCGGTGACGGACACGACGCCGACCAGCCCGAGCACCGCGACCAACGGGACGACGAACGCCACCAGCAGCCGGGTGCGCAGCGACCGACGGGACCTGGGCACACCGTCCGGACGGCGCGTCACGGGGAGGAGGCAGGCGTCATACGGCGGGCTTGATCACGTACCCGGCGCCGCGCAGCGTGTGGATCATGGGGGTGCGCCCGGCGTCGATCTTGCGGCGCAGGTAGGAGATGTAGAGCTCGACGATGTTGCCCTGCCCGCCGAAGTCGTACTGCCACACGCGGTCCAGGATCTGCGCCTTGGACAGCACCCGCTTGGGGTTGCGCATCAGGTAGCGCAGCAGCTCGAACTCGGTCGCGGTCAGCCGGATGTCGTCGCCGCCGCGGATCACCTCGTGGCTCTCCTCGTCGAGGGTCAGGTCGCCCACGACCAGCAGGCCGTCGTCGGCGACGACGCGACTGGTGCGCCGGAGCAGCCCGCGCAGCCGGGCTGCGACCTCCTCCAGGCTGAACGGCTTGGTGACGTAGTCGTCGCCGCCGGCGGTGAGCCCGGCGATCCGGTCCTCGAGGGCGTCCTTGGCGGTGAGGAAGACGACCGGGACGAGCGGGGTGTCGGCGCGCAGCTTGCGCAGCACCTCCAGGCCGTCCATGTCCGGGAGCATGACATCCAGGACGACGGCGTCGGGGCGGAACTCGCGGGCGGCACGGACCGCGTCGGTGCCGTCGTGGGCGGTCCGGACGTCCCAGCCCTCGTAGCGCAGGGCCATGGAGAGCAGCTCGCAGATCGAGGGCTCGTCGTCGACGACCAGCACCCGCAGGGCGCTGCCGTCCGGCCGGGTCAGCTGGGCCCGGGAGCTGGATGCGGGGGAGGCGGTCGTCGTCATGCGGAAACTGTGCGACGCGAGCCTGCGAGTTCCCTGTGTCCTGGGCTGGAACTGGCTGGACGTCTTCCCAGCGGCCGGATCCGGCCGGGCGTGCAGAAAGGGTGGGCAGGGGCGGGGTCGAACCGCCGACCTCTCGCTTTTCAGGCGAGCGCTCGTACCGACTGAGCTACCTGCCCCTCCCGGTGCCGGAACACCGGGCAGCGACCCTGACGGGACTCGAACCCGCGACCTCCGCCGTGACAGGGCGGCGCGCTAACCAACTGCGCTACAGGGCCTTGCTGTTGTCGTGCTGATCGTGCGTGCCCCCAACGGGGTTCGAACCCGTGCTACCGCCTTGAAAGGGCGGCGTCCTGGACCGCTAGACGATGGGGGCTCGTGGTCGCTGGAGGCAGACAGAACTCTACATGTCCCCGGAGGGCGCCCAGCACCCGGTCCCACCGACCGCGTGGCGGGCGTCCCACAAGCCTGGCGCGTGCCAGCATTTGGCGGTGCGTACCCGCCGTCTGATCCGCTCCGCCGGGTTCGCCGCCGCCGTACTCCTCGCGGCCGGCTGTGGCTCGCAGCCCACCACCGACGCCGCCGCCACCGGGAGCTCCACCTCGAGCAGTGCGGCAGCCGCGGAGACGGCCGCCCCGTCCGCGCCGGCCACCGCCGACCCGGACGGCGTCGCCAGTGTCACGCCGTTCTCCGGCGACACGGGGGCCGATGTGGCCGCCCCGGCCGCCCCCCAGGGGCTGACCCTCACCGACGTGCGGACCGGCCGGCACGAGGACTTCGACCGGGTCGTCTTCGAGTTCGCGGGCACCGGGACGCCCGGCTGGTCGGTCGAGTACGTCGACACGCCGTCGGCGCAGGGCAGCGGTGCGGTGGTCGACGTCCCCGGGACGGCGTTCCTCCAGGTGACGCTGCAGGGCACGAGCTACCCCTACGAGTCCGGCGCCCAGGAGGTGCCGCGCGGACCGGTGGCCGTCTCGGACACGCATGCCGTCGCCGGCGTGTTCTACGACGCGACGTTCGAGGGCACCTCGGTGGCCTGGATCGGCACCAGTGACCGGGTGCCCTTCCGCGTGTACGCCCTCACCGGGCCCTCGCGGGTCGTGGTGGACGTGTCCCACGCCGGCTGATCCCCGGATCAGCCCACCTTGGCGGTGAACTCCACCGAGTCCTCGGTGACGGTGGTGCAGGTGATCGACAGCGGACCGGCGGACACGCTCTCGCCCGCCGCGCACGACACGCTGGTGTCGCCGAAGGACAGGGTGGCGCGGCCGTCCTGGGTACCGGCGAAGGCCAGGTCGTTGCCGAGGATGCTCGCCTTCGCGCCATCGCCGGAGAGCGTCGCGGTGCAGCTGGTGCCCGAGCAGGCGACATTGTCCGAGCTGCAGGCGGCCAGCGGCAGCAGGAGCAGGACCCCGGCGGCGGTGCCGGCGAGCATGCGTGCACGTCGGTGCAAGGGGTTCGCCATGCCGCCAGCCTAGGGCGGGGCGGGCTCCGTCGCGGTACGACGCGAGGAGCGCGGGTTCAGTCCTGCCGGGTGGCGGGGGAGAAGACCCAGCTGCGGAGCGCCACGAACCGGACCAGGCCGATGGCGCCGGTGACCGCCGCGATCAGGCACAGCTGCAGGCCGGTGCCGACGTCCCCGATCAGCGCGTGCACCCCGGCCAGGGCCAGCGAGGTCGCCACCAGGCCGACGCCGGCCAGGCCGCCGCCCTCCCACTGCGCGGTGAACCAGGAGACCTGCTGCCCGGCGTGGAAGGTGAGCCGCCGGTGCAGCTCGTTGGCCAGCAGTGTGGAGGCGATCGCGCCGGCGAGGTTGGCCGGCTGGGCGCCGACGTCCTCGAGGGCGATGAAGACCAGCGCGTAGAGGCCGCTGGAGACCGCGCCGACCACCACGTAGCGGGCGAACTGGGCGCCGGCGTCGTCCTGCTGCAGGCGGCTGCGCAGCGCGCCGCCCAGCCGGCGGGGCTCCCCGGGGACCGGGAGTCGTCCCTCGCGCACTCCGCCCACAGCGGTGCGGCGGAGCAGGGACGGGCAGGTCACGAGGGTCCTCCTGAGTTGATCGTGCACGGGCAGGGCCATGCTCCGGCACCAAGCCCCGGTCACACATGTGCATTCCCCCTGCGCCGCGAGCACTCTCCGTGAGGTCCGTCACTGCCCGTGGTCACCGGAAGGTCACAGTCGCCGGTCAGGGGGGTCCCCGGATCGACGGGCAGGGTCGCTGCATGAGCACATCCGGGCCCCGTCGTCCCTGGCTCTACGACCCCTCCCTGGGCGGCGTCCTGGTGCGCGCCCACCGGCCACCCGCGGCCGGAGCGCTGCGCAGCGTCGTCTCCGACGCGGTGTGGACCGACGTGCTCGGGGTGCTGCGCTGGGCCGAGGCGACGCTGACCTGCCGCCCCGACCTCGCTGCCGGGACCGCCTGGCGGACCGCGGCCGCGGCGGCCGCACTGCTGCGCCGGCTGCCGGGTCTGTGCGATGAGGTCGGCGTGGCCTGGGCGGGTGCCGGGGGTGAGCCCGGGGCCGCCCAGGTGCCGGCGGCGGTACGGCTGCGGACGGCGGCCGATCGGCTGGCGTTGCGCCTCTGCTCTCCCGACGACGGGACCGAGGACCAGCTCGAGATCGTCCTCAGGGACCTCGCGCGGGACGTCGACGAGGTGGGCGCCGCCGCGATCGCCGTGCTGGCGGAGGGCTCCGACTGGACGGTGACGGGATGAGCGCGGGAGCTGCGCGGCGGGCGCTGGGGAGCACGCTGGTGGGCAGCCTCTGCCGGTGGATGGACGCCCTGCTGAACGCGGGGGAGCGGTGTTTGCCGGGCTGCTCGGCGCCGCGAGGCCGGGCGCCCGTCTCGCCGGTTCCGGTCGCCCACGACGGGTATGGGCGGCCCATGAGCCTGTTCGGTGTGCTGGACCGTCTGTCCGAGGTGTCGGCGTTCGACAAGCCGTTGGAGACCGCCCGGACGGCGGTGAACACGGTGCTCCGCCCCCAGGCGGTCAGGGACCTGCTGCACGGCACCTGGCTCGGCCACCCGCTGCATCCGGTGCTGGCGCAGGTGCCGGTCGGCACCTGGCTCTCGGCCGGCGTGCTCGATGCGATCCCGCCCGCCCGTCCCGCGGCCGCGCTGCTGATCGGCACCGGTGTCGCGGCCGCCGTCCCCACGGCGCTGTGCGGTGCGGCCGACTGGTCCGAGCAGGACGACGCCGTACGTCGGCTGGGCGCGGTCCACGCCGTCGCCAACACCGTCGCGCTCAGCCTGTACGTGGGCTCCTTGGTGGCACGGGCGAAGGGGAACGGGACGCTGGGCAGGGTGCTCGCCTACAGCGGCCTGGGGCTGGCCGGCGGCTCGGCCGCGATCGGTGGCCACATGTCCTACGCGCAGTCCTCCGGTGCCAACCACGCGGTTCCCTCGGCGCGGCAGCTCACCACCGACTGGATCGACCTGGGTCCCCTGGACGACCTGGCCGAGGGCCGTCCGGCGCTGCGCACGGGGGAGGGGCAGGGGACGCCCGTGGCGCTGGCCGTCGTCCGGCGCGGCGCCCGGGTGGACGTCTTCATCGGTGCCTGTGCGCACGTGGGCGGACCGCTGGCCGAGGGCACGGTGGAAGAGGTCCGGGGCGCGGAGTGCCTCGTCTGCCCGTGGCACGGCTCGGCCTTCGACCTGGACAGCGGGGAGCCCCGGCGCGGTCCGACGGCGGTCGCCCAGGAGCGGCTGGAGGTGCGGTACGAGGCCGGCCGGGTGCTCGCCCGGCTGCCCAACCGCCATGCGCCGAAGTGATCAGCAGTCGCTGCCCTCGACCTACGCTGCGTCCGTGCGCGGAAAGCCGGCCGGTCTGGTCCTGGTGCTGACCGTGGCGGGGTGCGGCTCGCTCTCGTCGTCCTCCTCGTCGTCCGCGCCTGCTGTCCCGGCGCTGCCCGAGGTGGCCGGCATCGCGGCCGAGGCGGTGCAGCTGCGGTCCGATGAGGCGACCGGCGGGCAGGTGCAGGTCCGGCTCACCGACACCGGGCCGGCGCCGTTCACCGTGACCTCGGTCCAGCTGGACTCCCCGGGGTTCACGGCGCTGCCCGCCCGGACGGTCGCCGCCAGGTACGCACCCGGCCAGGTCATCGACCTGACCACGCCGTTCGGCGCGGTCGACTGCGCCGCCGGTGTCGAGCCGGTGGCGGCCCGGCTGACGGTCACGCGACCGCACGGGGCGACCGAGGAGGTGACCGTGCCGGTCCACGGCTGGACGATGGTGCAGGTCCACCAGGGGGAGTGCGCGGAGCAGGGCGTGCTCGCCGTCGTGGACGTCACGGTCGAGGGCCTGACCGACGCGGGAGGGATGACGACCGGCGACATCGTGCTGGGCCGGCGCGCGGGCGACGAGGCGGTGCAGGTCTCCCGGCTGGGTGGGAGCGTCGTGCTCGACCCCGTGCCGGACGACGACCTGCCGGTGACGCTGGCGCCGGGGGAGCAGGAGCTGCGGCTACCGGTCACCTTCGACGCCGCCCGCTGTGATCCGCACGCGCTGGCCGAGACGAAGAAGCCGTTCGTGTTTCCGCTCGCCGTGACCGTCGGGGACGGCGACGAGGTGCCGGTGGACCTGCCGCTGGACGAGGCGCAGCGAGCACAGTTGCAGGACCTGCTGGACCGGGTCTGCGTGAACTGAGCGCGGTTCGCCGTCCGGCACCGCGGGCAGGGACGACCGGTGTTCCTGTTCACCAGCCGACTGGGCTGCCTGGGCTCGCTGCCAGGATGTCCACGTGACGGGGACTGCGGCGCTCGATGAGTTCCAGCAGCAGCGCCACCGGCTGTTCGGCATCGCGTACCGGATGCTGGGCTCGGCCACCGACGCCGAGGACGTGCTCCAGGACACCTGGCTGCGCTGGCAGGACGTCGACCCCGCGCGGGTGGCCGACCCGGCGGCGTACTTGGCCCGCACCGTCACCAACCTGTGCCTGACTGCGCTGACGTCGGCCCGGGCGCGCCGGGAGGTCTACGTCGGGCCGTGGCTGCCCGAGCCGGTGCTCACCGGGGACGACGGTGACCTCGGGCCGCTCGACGAGGCGCTGCAGCGGGAGAGCGTCTCGTTCGCGTTGCTCGCCCTCTTGGAGCGGCTGTCCCCTGCCGAGCGGGCCGCCTACGTGCTCCGCGAGGCGTTCGCCTACAGCCCGCGCGAGGTCGCCGAGTTGATCGGCACCACGGAGGCCAACGTCCGCCAGTTGCACTCCCGGGCACGGCGCCACGTCGCCGGAGCGCCGTCGCGGGAGGTGGACGCCGCCCACTGGCAGCAGCTGATCACCCGCTTCCTGGTCGCTGCCGGCGACGGGGACCTGGCCGGGCTGGAGGCGCTGCTGGCCGCGGACGTCGTGTCGCGCGCCGACGGCGGCGGGATCATCAACGCCGCCCGCCGTCCGGTGCAGGGCCGGGGGAACGTTGCCCGCTACGTCGCCGGCCTCGTCCGCCGTTTCGGGGAAGGCGCCCTGCCGGCGTTCGTCGAGGTCAACGGCGCCCCGGCGGTCGCCCTCACCGCGGGCGCGCGGCTGGTCGGCGTCCTGTTCCTGCGCACCGACGGCGAGCGGCTGACCGCGCTGGACCTGGTGGTCAACCCGGAGAAGCTCGCCTTCGCCGAGCGCCAGCTGTCACAGATCGGAGGCCTGCCCGGTCTGAGTGGGTGAGGAAGGGAGAACACCCATGACGACCACGTTGGTCACCGGAGCCACCGGCGCCCTCGGCGCCCCCACGGTCAGCCGCCTGCGTGCGGCCGGCCACGACGTCCGAGCCCTCAGCCGGCGCAGCGGTCCCGGCCTGACGACCGGTGACCTGCGCACCGGCGCCGGCATCCGCGAGGCGGTCGCCGGCGCCGACACGGTCCTGCACCTGGCCACCGGCCCGCGTGGCAAGGGTGACGTCGACGCGACCCGCACGCTGCTCGACGCCGCCACCGGGGCCGGTGTGCGGCACCTCGTGCTGATCTCCATCGTCGGGATCGACGACATCCCGCTGGCCTACTACCGGGACAAGGTCGTCATCGAGGGCCTGGTCCAGGAGTCTGGCCTGCCCTACAGCACCCTGCGGGCGACGCAGTTCCATTCCTTCGTCGAGGCGATGTTCACCGCGCAGCGGCGCTCGCCGATCGTCGTCGCGCCGGTGTTCCCCCTGCAGCCGATCGCCGTCGAGGAGGTCGCCGATCGGCTGGTCGAGCTCGCCGGCTCCGCGCCGGCCGGCCGGGTGGCCGACATCGGTGGGCCGGAGCAGCACAGCCTCCCCGATCTGGCGCGGGTGTGGGCACGCGCCGCCGGCACGCGGCGGCCGGTCGTGCCGCTGACGCTGCCGGGGAAGCTGGTCGCCGCCTACCGGGCGGGCTCGGCACTGGTGCCGGGGCCGGCGTACGGCCGGCAGACCTTCGCCGAGCACCTGGCCGAACAGTCGGGAGCGCGTGGATGAGGGGCTGGTGCGGCCGGTGAGCACCCCGGCGCCCTGGAGCCGCGGAGTTGTGACAGTGACGACCGCCCAGGCACCGTACCGGCGGACCGCGGGCACCACCGGCGTCCGACACCGGTGCGTCGTGCCATCGGACGGCGCACCTCTTCCGGTGCCCGGCGGCGCCGAGTCCTGCGCCTTTGGTCCCGGGGACTCAGCCGAGGACGTACGGAGCTGTCCGTGCAGAGCGCATGACCCACGACACCCATGGTTTCTGTCGATGACCTCCATCGAGCACACGCGTTCGGTCTGACGCCACCGGGGCCAGCTCCTGCCGTTGCCTGTAGGTGTGGAACTGAGACAGCTCGAGCACTTCCTGGCCGTCGTTGAGGAAGGATCGTTCACCCGCGCCGCCGGCCGGGTCTACATGGTGCAGTCCAGCCTCTCGGCATCACTGTTGGCACTCGAACGTGAGCTGGGGGCGGACCTGTTCATCCGTGGCCGGCGCGGCGCCGAGCTGACCGACGCAG
Organism: Modestobacter sp.; assembly: GCA_025966175.1. GTDB lineage: Bacteria > Actinomycetota > Actinomycetes > Mycobacteriales > Geodermatophilaceae > Modestobacter. The sequence continues at coordinate 10,708 of JAOPVN010000200.1, forward strand.
GCCGGGCGCTCGTCCCTCCGGCGCGTGCTGCACTGGAGCAGATCGAACGTGCACGGGACGCCGTCGCCGATGTTCAGGACCTGCTCCGCGGGACGGTCCGCATCGCCGTCGTCGCCACCCCACGCATCGTCGACGTGGTCGACACCCTCCACCGATTCCAGGAGGAGCATCCGGGCGTGCAGGTGCAGGTGATCCCCACCGACGCCATGAGCATGGCTGCTCTGGTGGCCGACGGTCAGGTCGACTTCGCCATCACCCCACGGGCCGATCGCACGGCTCCTGCGCTCTGCTTCGAGCCACTGATGAGCACGCCCCTCGTCCTCGCCTGCCCCGCCGGCCACCGCCTGGCAGGAGCGCGGGACGTGGACCCC
>JAOPVN010000617.1 GCA_025966175.1 Modestobacter sp.
TGTACTCGTAGGACGGCCGGCAGATGACCTTGACGCCGGGGGTGTCCATCGGCACCGCGAACATGGCCGAGAACTCTTTGGTCTTGATCGGCGTGGGCGAGTAGTTGCCGATGAAGTTGTACTGGCACAGCACCGAGCCGGTGGCCACGACCTTGGCGCCCGATACGACCAGCCCGGCGTCGGTCTCCTTCTCGACGTGCATGTACACGTCCTTGACCGACTCCATGGCCTTGTTGCGGTCGATCGGGGGGTTCACGATCGCGTGGTTGAAGTAGAGGACCTTCTCCTGGCCCTCCTTGTACCAACGCCGGGCGTTGTCCTGGAACGGCGAGTAGTACTCGGTGTTGGAGCCGAGGGTGGAGAGGAAACCGGCCTTGTAGTCGGGGCTGCGCCCCAGCCAGCCGTAGGACAGCTTCGCCCACTCGGCGCACGCGTCGGCACCCTGCTGCAACTGCTCGACGCTGTAGGGCGCCTTGTAGAAGGCGTGCGTGAAGCTGCCGTTGCCGGTGTCGGTCGGGACGACGAGCTTCTCGTTCTTCGTCTCGTCGTGCAGGGCGTCGTAGAGGCGGGCGACCATCCGGGTGCTGTTGCGGAAGGCCGGGTGGGTGGTCACGTCCTTGACGCGCTCGCCGCCGAACCAGACTTCGCGCCCGTCCCGCAGGCTGGCCAGGTACTCGTCACCGGTCTGCGGGCGGGACGTGGGGGCACTCTCGGGGGTCGATCCGTCGGACAGCACTTGCTCGGTCACGTGTGCTCCTTTGAGGGTGGGGACGTGCAGGGATAGCGGCGTGGTGTGCGGGGGCGTGCGGGGGTGCGCGGGGGTGTGCGGCACAGGGATATGCGCGGGAGGGAGCCGGACGGCTGGTCAGTCCGGCATCACCGCACCGGTCTCCCGCCGCTTGACGGTCGCGACGAGGTCCCGCTGATCGGACTTGCTCCACGCCGACTCGCGTTGGGCGGCGGCGAGCGCCTGGGCGTCGTCCCGGCCCTGGACGAAGTCGAAGGTCAGGTCCGATGTCGAGTAGGTCTGACCACGCTCGTGCGGCCAACGCCGCGCCAGCGCCTCCTCGTTGAAGACGACGACGGCCCCGCCCTTGATCACCGTCTCGATGTTCTGCTTGTCCTGCAGCACCCGGATGTCGCGCAGCGGATCGCCGTCGACCACGATGATGTCCGCGATCATCCCCGGCGCGAGGGTCCCGACCTGCCCCTCCAGGTTGAGGGTCACCGCCGCGTTCCGGGTGGCGGACTGGATCGCCTCGAAGGCCGAGAGGCCGGCGTAGTCCATGAGCAGTTCGAGCTCGCGAGCGTGCCACTCGCCGTACGGGGTGACCGAGAAGCCGCTGTCGGTGCCCGACACGAAGACGACCCCGGCCTCATGAGCCCGGTGCAGCGTCTCGGCAGACTTCTCCAGCGCCCGGGCCATGCCGTCGCGCAGCGGCACGGGAGCGCCTACCAGGCCACCCCAGTCAGCGATGTTGGCCAGCAGCAGCAGCGTCGGGACCAGCGGGGTCTTCGACTCGGCCAGCCGCTCGATGACCTCGTCGGTCATCCGGTTGCCGTGCATGATCCAGTCGATGCCGGCGTCGACGGCCGCACCCACCTCCGCCGAGCCACGCGCGTGGATGGTCACCCGCTTCCCGAGCTGGTGGGCCAGCGCGGTGATCGTCTTCAACTCGTCGTTCGTGAAGGCCTGATAGTCCCCGTAGGGGCTGTCGGCGAGCTTGATCAGGTCGACGCCGTTCTTCACCTGCCGGCGGACCTCGTTCACCATCTCCGACATGGTGTTCGCCAGGACCCCGATGGACCCCTCGGGGACGCCGACGGAGTCGGGGAAGTAGTCGGTGAGCCCGTTGCTGGTGGTGATGTACCGGCCCGCCGCGGTCATCCGCGGCCCCAGCACGATCTCCTCGCGGATCGCCTCGCGCAGGCCGACGCCGATGAAGTAGCTGCCGCCGGGCTGGGAGATCCCGGTGACCCCGGCGCGCAGCACCTTCTGCGCATTGAAGGCCGCCTTCAGCGTGCGGAGCTCGGGGCTGGTGTAGAGGTCGATCTCCTCCTCGCTGCGGCTCTCCCCGTAGGTCATGTGGCAGTGCGCGTCGATCAGGCCGGGCATCACGGTCTTGCCCGTGGCATCGACCCGCGTCACGGGCTCGGCGCGCGGCACCTGGTCGGCGAGGTCATCCCCGCCGATCGCCACGATGCGCTCGCCACGAACCAGGACCGAGGTGTCGGGCTGGACCCGGGGGTCGAGCGCATCGATCACGTTCCCGTGCTCGACCAAGAGCCATTCATTTCGCATGCTCGACCACTTTCTGCGCGGCGGTGGCAGGAGACGACCAGGCCGGAGCCGGCCGGGCCCGACGGGGATCGACTTGTTCCCACGCCTTGTCCCAAGTGATCAGGAACCTACTCGACGCACGGGTCGCGTCAAGGGGTTTGCATACAGAGATTTGTCGATTTGCATACCGAAGCTCGGGCAGCATTCCGGATGGGCCGCGCACAAGCTATCCTCGGAGCCGGACCACTCCGGTCCACCCGGCGTTCTGCCGGCTCAGCACACGACCACGCCCTGGAGTACCGATGCCCCTCAGGGTGCCGAGTCCGGCGACCGCAGCGGAGGTCGCCGCCAGCCACATCCGCGACGCGATCATCACCGGGGCGCTCGCACCGGACGCACCGGTGTACGAGGAGGAATGGGCGCGGCGGATCGGAATCAGCCGCACCCCGGTGCGCGAGGCCATCCAGGAGCTGGTGGCGCTGGGGCTGCTCACCCGCCAGGGACGCACGGCCTACGTCTTCCACCCGTCACTGACCGAGCTGCTGGAGATCTACGACATCCGGTTGCCCATGGAGCAGCTGGCCGCCTCCCGCTGCGCCGAGACCGCCGACGACGCGCTCATCGAGCAGCTCGACCAACTCTTCGCCAGGATCCGTGAGCGCCGACTGGACTCGGATTGGTACACCGATCACGAGGCCTTCCACATGCGGCTGTTCGAGGGCAGCCAGATGCCCCGACTGACGTCCCTCATCCAGTCACTCCGGAGTCAGTCGGAGCCGTACGTGCGGCTCGCCGTCCACATCGACCAGGTATTCCGGGAGAACTCCAAGACTCAGCACAGCTCGCTGGTCGAAGCGGTGCGCGACCACGACCCTGCCCGCGCCATGGCCGTCGTGGAGGAGCACCTCATGACCACGCGGCGCAAACTCGCCGAGATCGTGCAGGCCTCAGTTGCGCTGGGACCACTCCCGCTCGACCCGTCCGCACCCCTCGGGGCGATCGCTCACCACGCCGAGTAGGCCAGGGCGTGGTCCTCGGCCTCGGTCCCCACCAACTGCAGGGCCGGGACGATGCGCTGGTACTGCCGGGCCCCATAGACCAACGGGGATCCAGAGGTCGGGAAGGACACCGCGCGGACCCGTCCGAGGAACAGGACATGGTCCTCGACGTCCACCTTCGTGGAGACCGCACAGTCGAGATGAGCGATCGCCCCGGTGACGGACGGCGTGGACGCCGGACCGGGGATGACGTGCCCGGCGTCGTCCAGGAACTTCGGACGCCCCGGTGCTGCTGCGAACTTGGCGGTCTCTATGCCGTGCGCACCCATGAGGCAGAGTCCGTACTCCCCCTGCGCCTCGATCATCTGAGCCGTGACGGTGTTCTTCGCAAGTGAGACCAGAACCGTCGGCGGCTCGGCGGAGACGGAACAACACGCTGTGATCGTCATCCCCCACGGGCGACCGTCGACGACCGTGGTGACGACGGCGACGCTTCCCGCGAGCAGACTCATGGAATGGCGAAATGATCCAGACAGATCAGATATTTGATCAGAGTTGGCAACATTCATTTCAGCCTCCGGCATGGTGTGCAACAACTCCGATACATGTATACAAGCAGTGCGGTCTCGTGCCGTCAAGAGGTGGCCGTACGCCTCGAGGAGTCGATCTGCCCACCCGCACAGGTACCTC
>JAOPVN010000238.1 GCA_025966175.1 Modestobacter sp.
CGCACCGGGCGAGTCCAGGTCGTCGGCCAGCCGCTCGCGCACGGCGGCCAGCACCGGGCCGGCGGGTGCCCCCAGCGGCAGGGCGAACGCCCGGCGCCAGGTGGCCAGCCGCTGCTGGGCGGCCTCCAGCAGGTCCGGGGTCCACGCACGGTCGGTCCGGTAGTGCCCGGACAGCAGCGCCAGCCGGATCGCCATCGGGTCCACGCCCTCGCCGCGGAGCCGGGAGACGAAGACCAGGTTGCCCCGGCTCTTGCTCATCTTCTCGCCGTCGAGCCCGATCATCGCGGCGTGCACGTAGGCCTGCGCGAACGGCTTGGTCGCAGTGAGGGCCTCGGCATGCACGGCGGAGTACTCGTGGTGCGGGAAGACCAGGTCGCTGCCGCCACCCTGGACGTCGAAGCCCATGCCGATCGTGTCCAGCGCGATGGAGGCGCACTCGATGTGCCAGCCGGGGCGGCCGGGTACGCCGCGCGGGCCGGGCCAGTTCGGCTCGCCGTCCCGGGCGCCGCGCCACAGCATCGGGTCCAGGGGGTGCCGTTTGCCCGGGCGGTCGGGGTCACCGCCGCGCTCGGCGGACAGCCGCAGCATGGTCGCCTCGTCGTAGCCGGACTCGCCGCCGAACCCCGGAGCCTGGGAGACGTCGTGGTAGAGATCGCCGGTTCCGTCGTCGAGCTGGTAGGCCAGGCCGGCGTCCCAGAGCGCCTCGACGTGGCCGACGATGCGCGGGATCGCCTCGACCGCGCCGACGTAGTCCTCCGGTGGGAGCACCCGCAGTGCCGTCATGTCCTCGCGGAACAGCGCCGTCTCCCGCATGCCCAGCACGATCCAGTCCTCGCCGTCGCGGTTGGCCCGCTCGAACAGCGGGTCGTCGACGTCGGTGACGTTCTGTACGTAGTGCACGGCGTGCCGGGCGTCCCGCCACACCCGGTTGACCAGGTCGAAGGCCAGGTAGGTGGCGGCATGGCCGAGGTGGGTGGCGTCGTAGGGGGTGATCCCGCAGACGTACATCCGCGCCGTGCGGCCCGGGGAGGTCTCGACGACCTCGCCGCGCGCGGTGTCGAACACGCGCAGGGCAGGGCCGGACCCCGGCAGGGTCGGGAGCAGCGGAGCGGGCCAGGAGTGCACGGCACGAGGGTAGATCCGGCCACCGACAGGACCGCACGGCACCCGGTCCTGTCGGTGGCCGGATCTACCGTCACCGGGACCAGTCGGACAGTCGAGGAGAGGTCGCCCCCGTGACCCCCGAGCAGCACCTGCAGACCCTGCGCGAGGAGAACGCCCGGTTCGCCGCGGCGGCAGCGGCGGCCCGCACCCGGGTGGGCTGGGGAGCGCGGGTGCCCGGCTGCCCGGAGTGGGACCTTGCCGACCTGGTGTGGCACCTCGGCGAGGTGCAGCACTTCTGGGGCTGGCTGGTGCGCACCCGGGCCACCTCCCCCGCCGGCTACCGAGAGCCGGGCCGGCCGGCCGACGACGACCTGCCGGCCTTCGCCACCGCGCAGGCCCGGGAGCTGGAGGACGCGCTGAGCCGGGCGGAGCCGACCGACCCGGTGTGGACCTGGGCGCCGCAGCAGGACGTCGCCTTCGTGCTGCGCCGGCAGGCCCAGGAGGCCGCCGTGCACCGGGTGGACGCCGAGCAGACGCTCGGCGAGGTCACTCCGATCCCCCCGGAGGTGGGCCTGGACGGCCTCGACGAGTGGCTGGAGGTCATGGTGCCCGGGGCGCTCCCGGGTGGCCCGCCGACCGGGGCCGAGCCGGTGGTGTTCCACGCGGTGGACGCCGACGCCGAGCGCACGCTGTTCGCCGGGACGGCGGATCGTCCGGTCGCCACGCTCACCGGGCCGGCCGGGAGCCTGCTGCTGGTTGCCTGGCGGCGCATCCCCCTGCACGCGGTGACCGTCGACGGCGACGCCGACCGGGCCGGCGCCCTGCTGGCGACGGTCACGCTGGACTGAGCTGCCCCGTCAGGGCCAGGTGGCGGCGTGCCGCTCGAACTCCTCGCCGGTCTGGATGCCGACCACGCAGAACACCAGCCCGGCCGGGTCGGTCAGCTGCCAGAAGCTGCCCATGTCGGCCAGCCGCCTGGCGCCGAGCCCCTCCAGCCGGGCCACCTCGGCGGGGATGTCGTCGGTCTCGATGTCCACGTGCCACCGGGGTGGGGTGCCCTCGCCGGTGCGCTGCACCTCCAGGTGGAAACCGTCGGCGAAGGAACCCAGCGAGCTCCACTTCTCGTCGGCGGCGTCCGGCTCGACCGGGTGGCCGGTGGCGGCGGACCAGAAGCTCCGGCCGGCGGCGTGGTGCGCGGGCGGGAGGTCCAACAGGAGGATCGCCAGCCGGCTGCGGTGCGTCACGCGGCCACCCTGCCATCGCTGGGGCGCGCCGACGTCCGGGTTCGCCGCGTGGTCCTGGGTCGCCCTCCTGGCCCCGTCCGGAGGCTCGCCCCGTGCTTGCGGGGGGTGAAGAGGACGGGGTCCTTCTTCAGAAGGGCGGCCAGGGCAGCGCCGGCCAGTCACCGCTGGGCTGGGGGTGCACCCCGGTGCGCAGCAGCTCGGCCACCCGCTGCTCGGTACGTCGCACCTCCCGGCGGGTCAGGTGCTCGTGCAGCTGCTCCCCCAGCTCGCCCCGCAGACCGTCGGCGAGCTTCTCCAGCACGGCCACCGCCTCGGCGGTCAGCGGCTTGCCGGCCCAACGCCAGAGCAGGGTCCGCAGCTTGGGGTCCACGGAGAAGCAGATCCCGTGATCGACGCCGTACACGTGGCCATCGGCCATCGGGATGATGTGGCCGCCCTTGCGGTCGGCGTTGTTCACCACCGCGTCGAAGACCGCCATCCGGCGCAGCTCGGGCACGTCACGCCGGACGAACTCGGCCAGGTCGATCGTCGGGTCGGCATCCATCCACAGCTGGACCATGCCGGTGCCGTACGGCCCCTCCCGCAGCACCGTCGGGGGCACGATCGACCAGCCGGTCGCCTCCGACACCAGGTGCGCACTGATCTCGCGGCCGGCCAGCGTGCCGTCCGGGAAGTCCCACAGCGGCCGCTCCCCCGCCACCGGCTTGTACACGCACGTCGCCGCCAGCGTCTCGGTGCGGATGGCACCGACCAGGGTCACGTTGCTGGCATCCAGCAGCCGGCCCTCCATGTCCAGCTCGCCGTCGCGCAGCAGCGTCTGGATCTCCTGGCGGCCCCTCGGTGCGCGGCGGTCACCGTGGTCGAAGGCGGCGAGGTCCAGCTCGACCACGTCGCCGTCGCCCTCGTCGTCGACATCCTCGTCGTGGTTCCCGAAGGCGTCGACGAACTCGTCCTCGGCGCCCAGACGGTCCTCAGCCAGCGGAGCCTCCAGCCGTTCGTCGGGATCGGGCGCGTTCATCGCCAGGGCCAGCGCCGCCGGCTCAGCGGCGGTAGCCGTTCTGCCGGGGGCACACGTGCCCGGCCGGGTCCAGCGGCATGGAGCACAACGGGCAGGCGGGCCGGCCGGCGGCGATCACCCGGCGGGCGCGGGCGACGAACGCCCGGGCCGCGGCGGGGGTGATCGTCACCCGCAGCGCGTCGGGACCCTCGTCGCTGTCGGAGAGGATCGCGTCCTCCTCGATGGGCTCCTCACCGGCGGCCACGGCCTCGACGACGACGGCGGCAGCCTCGCCGTCCCAGGCCAGACCCATCGCGGCGACCCGGAACTCCTCGTCCACCGGCGCGGTCAGCGGATCGAGGTCGTCGACGTCGGCGTCGGGCGGGACGACGACGGTGCTGCGGGTGGCCACCTCGTCGAGCAGCTCGCTCATCCGGTCGGCGAGCACCTGGACCTGCGACTTCTCCAGCGCCACGCTGATCGTGCGGCCGGCCTCGTCGGAGGCCTGGAGGTAGAAGGTGCGGTCGCCGGGCTGGCCCACCGTGCCGGTGATGAACCGGGTGGGACGGTCGAAGAGATGGACCTGACGGGGCACGTCGCTCAGGTTACGCGGCACCGGTTCCCGCGCCGCCGCCGACGACCGCGTCCGAGGAGGGCTTGCGCCGTCCCCGCTTCTTCTTCGGCGGGATGAGTGCGGCGACGTCCCCGCCGGTGTCGTTGACCCGGACCACGAACGGGCGGGTGTCGGTGTAGCTGATCACCGAGATCGACGCCGGGTCGACGACGATCCGCTGGAACTGGTCCAGGTGCATGCCGAACGCGTCGGCCAGCACCGCCTTGATCACGTCGCCGTGGCTGCAGGCCAGCCAGACGGCGTCCGGGCCGAGCTTGGCGTTCCACTCCCGGACGGCGGCGACCGCGCGGGCCTGGGTCTGCGCGAGGCCCTCCCCCTCCGGCCCGGGGAACACCGCGGCCGAGGGGTGCTGCTGCACCACCTTCCACAGCGGGTCCTTGGCCAGCTCCTTGATCGGCTTCCCGGTCCAGTCGCCGTAGCGTGCCTCGCCGAGCCGGTCATCGCTCTGCAGCTCCAGCTCGCGGCCGGCGACGACCGCACCGGCGGTCTGCTGGCATCGCTCGAGCGGGCTGCTCACCACGGCCGCCAGCGGCACGCCGGACAGCCGCTGGGCCACCGCCTGCACCTGCGCCTCGCCGGTGTCGTCGAGTCGCACCCCGGGGGTCCAGCCGGCCAGCACACCCGCGGTGTTGGCCGTCGTCCGGCCGTGCCGCAGCAGAACGACGGTGGTCACGGCGCCGAGCCTAGAAGGAGCCCGTCCTCCTCACCCCTCGCGGGCTCGGGGCGAGCATCGGGACGGGGCCGTCAGGTCGGGTCGAGCACCCCGGCGCCGACGAGCACCAGCAGCAGCAGGCCGAGTACGACCCGGTAGACGACGAAGGGGGTGAAGCTCCCCCGCGTCAGGTACCGCAGCAGCCAGGCGATCACCGCGAGACCGACGCCGAAGGCGATGACCGTCGCCAGGATCGTCGGGCCCCAGGCGACGCCGCTGTCCAGCGACTTGTACGTCTGGTAGAAGCCCGAGCCGAGCACCGCCGGCACGGCGAGCAGGAAGGAGTACTCGGCGGCCGCCGAGCGCGAGTAGCCGAGGAACCGGCCGGCGGTGATCGTCCCACCGGAGCGGGAGACGCCCGGGATCAGCGCCATCGCCTGGGCCAGGCCGAACACGATGCCGTGTGTGACGGTCAGATCGGGCAGCTCGCGCTTCGTGCTGCCCACCCGGTCGGCCCAGAACAGGATCAGCGAGAAGACGACCAGCGCGATGGCGATGATCCGCAGGTCACGGAAGGTCGACTCGATCTGGTCCTGGAAGAGCAGCCCCAGCAGCACGATCGGAATGCTGCCGACGATGATCAGCCAGCCCATCCGGGCGTCCGGGTCGCTGCGCAGCGCCGGGTCGCGCAGGGAGCGCACCCAGGTGGCGATGATCCGGCCGATCGTGCGGCGGAAGTACAGCAGGACGGCGACCTCGGTGCCGATCTGGGTGATCGCGGTGAACGCGGCGCCGGGGTCCTCCCAGCCGAACGCCGACCCGACGATCCGCAGGTGGGCGCTGGAGGAGATCGGGAGGAACTCGGTGAGGCCCTGGACGAGGCCCAGGACGACGGCTTCGAACCAGCCCACCGTCAGGCCGCCCGCTGCGACGCCGGCATGCGGGCAGGGTTCTTGGAGGTCAGCTGCACGGCAGGCACCTTAGGACCCTGGTCTGTGGATCCCGCCGCAACCGCCCGGCGGGTCGGCGTTGCTCAGGACACAGGGGCAGCAACGGTAGGTTGACGTGTCGTGGAACAGCGGGCGCTCGGGCGCAGCGGCCTGGTCGTCTCGCGGCTGGGTCTGGGCACCATGACCTGGGGCCGGGACACCGACGAGGACGAGGCTGCCATGCAGCTCACGGCGTTCGTCGACGCGGGCGGAACGCTGGTCGACACCGCCGACGTTTATGCCGACGGCGAGAGCGAGCGGACCCTCGGCCGACTGCTCGCCGACGTCGTCCCGCGCGACGACGTGCTCGTGGCCACCAAGGCCGTGGGGCGCACCGCGCCCGGGCCGATGGGGCGCGGCGCCTCCCGCGGGCACCTGCTCGCGGCGCTGGACGCCTCCCTGGAGCGCCTCGGCCTGGACCACGTGGACCTGTGGCAGCTGCACGCCTGGGACGAGGCCACCCCGCTGGAGGAGACGCTCGCCGCCTGCGACCTCGCCGTCTCCTCGGGCCGGGCCCGCTACATCGGGATCAGCAACTTCTCCGGCTGGCAGACCGCGCAGGCCGCCACCTGGCAGCGCGCCTGGCCGGGGCGCACCCCGATCGTCAGCACCCAGGTCGAGTACTCCCTGCTGCAGCGCGGCGTGGAGCGCGAGGTCGTCCCGGCCGCCGAGGCGCTGGGCCTGGGCCTGCTGCCGTGGTCGCCGCTGGGCCGGGGGCTGCTGACCGGCAAGTACCGGCACAGCACCCCGGGCGACTCGCGCGGGGCGTCGCCGCAGTGGCAGGGGTTCATCGACGGGCTGCGCTCGGCCACCGCCGACCGCGTGGTCGAGGCGGTCATCACCGCCGCGCAGGGGCTCGGGACGACGCCGCTCGGGGTCGCCCTGGCGTGGCTGCGGGACCGCCCCGGCGTCGTCGCGCCCATCGTCGGGGCCCGCACCGCCCAGCAGCTGCAGGCCGCCGTGGACGCCGACGGGGTGCGCCTGCCGCCGGCGATCTGCACCGCGCTGGACGACGTCTCCGCGCCGCCGTTCTCCTATCCCGAGCGCCGGCCGGAACAGTGAGCGCGCCTGCTCCCACCGGCGACCCGGTCTTCGCCGCCTTCTGCGCCGCCGGCCTGTGGCCGGGCCTGGGCAAGCGGACGGCGGCCGACCTGCCCGCCGCCGGGATCACCAGCCCCGAGGACGTCTCCGCCGACCGGTTGCTGAAGCTGCCGCGGGTGGGCCGTCAGCGCGCCGAGCGGCTGTTCAGCTCGTTCCTGGCCGCACAGCCGACCTACGACGTCGTCGAGCTGCTGGTCGCCGCGGGCCTCAGCGCCCGGCTGGCCGCGAACGCCGCCGACGCGCTGGGCCCGGACGCCGCCCGCCGGCTGCGCGACGACCCGTGGGCGCTGTTGGGGCTGACCGCGGTGACCCTGGCCGACGCCGACCGGCTGGCGATCAACGTGCTGTCCGGTGCGGACCTGCAGGACACCCGTCGCGGCCGGGCGATCGTCGCGCTGACGCTGCGCACGGCCACCCGGGACGGGCACACGGTGCTGCCGGCCGACCTGGTGGTCGCGGCGCTGCGGGCCGAGGGTATTTCCGATCCGGCGGCCGCGGTGGTGGCGGCGGTGGAGTCCGGTGAGGTGCTGGAGCACGCAGAAGGACCTCGGCCCCCCCTCCCCTCGCACGCTCGCGAGGGAACCCTGACCGAGGCCACGGACGAGGACCCCGAGCTCGACGAGGAGCCCGTCGTCCGGACGCTG
>JAOPVN010000618.1 GCA_025966175.1 Modestobacter sp.
GATCCCGCCGTTCGCCGCGGTCCGGGACAGGATCTCGAACAGCTGGCCGGTCGACGTCCGGAAGCCGTCGAACATCGTGGGCGTGATGCTGGTGGTGAACACCTTGTAGCTGGGGAAGCCCTGCGAGATCAGTGCGGGGATCTGGTCGACGTGCTCGTCCGAGGACTGGTCGGACAGGACGATGTGGAAGCCGTAATTGGTGTAGGCCGTGCCATTCCAGTCGTCGATCGCAGCGTCGATGGCTGCCTGCGGAGATCCATTGCCGGGCCAGACGAAATCGATCATCGTCGTCATTCCGCCGTAGAGCGCGGCCAATCCGATGACGTCCCGGCCGAGCACGTTCTCCATTCCGCCGGGCGGGTTGGTGTGCACGTGCGGATCGACTCCACCGGGCAGCACGAGCTTGCCGGTGACGTCGACGGTCCGGTGGGCCTCGGGCAGCGCGCCCGGCAACGAGACGTGTGCGATGACCCCGTCGACGACCCCGATGTCCAGGTGGGCAGGGCCGTCGGGAGTGACGACCGTTCCGCCGATGATGGCCAGGTCCAGCATGGTGTGCCTCTCCGTCGATGGTGCATGACCCACGTGGCGCGAGCGCGCCGACCGGCACCCGGTGCGCGGAGGCAACGGGCAGTACGGCGGGCGGAATGGCCGCGAAGGAAAGGGGTCGAATGCGTCCGGAAGGGTGGCAACCTCTTCCGGGGCCGCGTCGCGTTGTCTTCCCAGGTGTTCCGGTCAACAGTTTGCAGGCGGCTTATTTCGCGGAGCGGACGTCTGTCATTGCTTCCGCGTTTCATTCCGGTGGACTGATTTCCAGGATGTTAAGTGGCGCCTGTGGGCGTTCCTGAAAAAGGGGTCGACAAAGGGGCCGCCGAACGCAGTTCGCGGCCATTGTCGAGCATTCTCGGAGATCGGACGAGCCATTCGCTCATCCGTTGCCGGCCGGTCTCGGCGGCGGCATGTGCGGCGGGCGAGCGCCGCCTGCTTCAGGCCCGGGTCATCCCACCGTGCCCCCGGGGAAGACGCTCCCCTCGAGGGCGAAGAGGTGTCGGTGCATGCACAGTTCGGCCGCCGACTCGTCGTGGTCGCGGAGTGCGTCGACGACGGCGCGGTGCTCGGCGACCTGCGCCAGGCGCGCCGCGGGGGAGCGCAGGACCTGCTCGTTCACCAGCACCCACAGTGGGTGCTGCTCGACGCTCACCAGCTGGCCCACGAACTCGGCCAGCAGGGCGTTGCCGGAGCACTTCGCCAGTTCCGAGTGGAAGGCGAAGCCGACGGTGGTGAACGGCTGGAAGTCGGTCAGGTCCGGGGCGAGCCGTTCGGCTTCGTCCACGAGAGCGGTCAGGTGGTCGAGCTGCTCGGGAGTGATCCGCCCGGCTGCCAGGCGGGTGGTGATCGGCTCCAGGACCCGGCGGCTCTCGATCAGGTGCCGGGGTTCGCCGTCGAGGATCGCGCTCGTCTCGTCGATCCGCGCCGTGCCCGACGTCGAGACGTACACCCCGTCCCCGTGGCGGACCACGATCGCGCCGATGAGCTCGAGGGCGAGCAGCGCCTCCCGTGCGGTCGAGCGGGAGACACCGTAGGTCACCGCCAGTTCGCGGTCGCCCGGCAGCCGGGCCGCGGGGGCGTACTGCCCCGCGTGGATGGAGGCCAGGATCGTCCGCGCCACGTCGACGAAGCGACGTTCGGTCGCCGTCGTCGAGTGGTCGGACCTCTGCATGCCGAGAGGTTAGACCAGCGTTCGGAGCGCTGTCCAGGACCGCGGTCCAGCGCGCTGACCTGCGGATGTCCACCTTCCGGCCCGCTCCGGTGCGCGTAACACGTCCGTCATCAGGCGGTCATCTCGCGTCACGCAAGGGCGCTCAGGATCAGGCCATGCCAACGCTCAGTACCCCGCGGGTGACCGTCGTCGTGGGCAATCCGAAGGTCGGTTCGCGCACCCGGTCGGCCGGCGTCGCCCTGGCCACCACTGTCCTGCGCCATGCGGGCGCGGAGTCCGCCGGCGCCGTGGAGGTGGTCGAGGTCGCCGAGCTCACCGGCGGTCTGTTCACCTGGGGCGACCCGGCGGTCGCGCAGGCGAAGGCGACGGTCCTGGGCAGCGACCTGCTGATCATCGCCTCACCGGTCTACAAGGCGTCCTACACCGGGCTGCTCAAGTCCTTCCTGGACCAGTTCGGCCGGGACGAGCTGCGCGCGCTGGCCACCGTGCCGCTCATGGTGGGCGCCGCGCCGCTGCACTCCCTGGCGGTCGAGGAGCAGCTGCGGCCGGTCCTGGTGGAGATCGGCGCCTCCTGCCCGACCCGCGGCGTCTACGTGCTGGAGGCTGACGTCGGGCAGATCGACGAGCAGTTCGACGCCTGGGCGCAGATCTGGGGCGACGCCCTGGTCGGCGTCATGTCGGTGCGTCCGGCGGTCGGTGCGCCGTGACGCTGTCGTTCGTGACCGAGCCCGATGCCGGGCAGCTGCGCGCGGCCTACTCGTGCTTCCCGACCGGCGTCGTGGCGATCTGCGGTGAGCGGGAGGGTGCGCCGATCGGCCTGGTCGCCAGCAGCTTCACCACCGTGTCCCTCGATCCGCCGCTGGTGTCCTTCTGTGTCCAGCACACGTCGGAGACCTGGCCGCTGCTCGCCGGGCTGCCCCGGATCGGGTTGAGCGTGCTGGGGGCCAGCCACGACGCCGCCTGCCGGCAGCTGGCCGCCAGGACCGGGGACCGGTTCGCCGGTCTCCGGACGACGACGACGGAGGACGGTGCCGTCTTCATCGACGACGGCGCGGCCCACCTGGAGTGCTCGGTCGTCGACGTGCTGCCGGCCGGTGATCACAAGATCGTCCTGCTGGAGATCGTCGCGCTGTCCGCCCGGCCCACGGTCGCGCCGCTGGTGTTCCACGCCAGCACGTTCATGTCGGTCCAGGCGCTCGGCGGCTGACCGGCCTGGCGGAGGGCAAGGCGCCGGCCGCGCCTCAGAGACCCAGCGGCTGCATGTCCGAGCCCGGCCCGCGGGAGTGGTAGGCGATCCCGCGGGGTGACAGCACCTGCTCGATGGCCGAGACCATGCCACCGACCAGCCCGGCTTCGTCTCCCAGGGCACTGTGCACCAGGGACAGGTTGCGGGTCGCGAGTGGTTGCGCCTGCTGGTAGACGACGCTCCTGACCTGGGCCAGCACGTCTTCGCTGGCCTCTGCGATCGGCCCCCCGACGACGATCCTCGCCGGATTGCAGAAGTTGACCAGATTGGCGATGACGCAGCCGAGTCGTGCGGCAGTTTCGCGCACCACGCTGACGGCGGCGGCCTCCCCCCGGGCGAGCGACGTGAGCAGGTCCTCGGGGGCGACCTCGTGGGCGACGGTCGTGGAGAGCCGCGAGGCGATCGCACCCACGGAGGCGACCGCTTCGAGGCAGCCGCGATTGCCGCAGCGGCAGAGCGCGTCGCTGTCCTGCAGTTGGACGTGCCCGATGTCGGCCGCGGAGCCGTCAGCGCCGTGCAGCACGCGTCCGTCCTCCCCGACGAAGCCGGCGCCGATGCCGGTGTCGATGTAGATCATGAGCAGCGGCAGGTGCTTCCCGTAGTAGGTCCGAGCCTCCCCGAGCGCCATCAGGTTGACGTTGTTGTCCACCACCACGTCGGCGTGGAAGTAGCTCGCCATGAACCGGCAGACCAGGAAGCCGTCCCACCCTGGCATCAGCGGCGGACGTACGACCATGCCCAGCTTCGAGTCCACCGGGCCGGGCAGCCCGATCGAGATCCCCAGCACGTCCGGATTGCCCAGGGAGTTCTGCGCGAGCAACTCCATGAAGGCCTCGCACACGGCCTCCAGCAGCTTCTCCGGCCCCACCGCCACGTCGATGTCGACCTCTGCGCGGGCCACGACGACCTTGTCCAGCGTGGTGATCGCCAGGTGAGACGCAGTCGCACCGACGTCCGCCACGAGCAGGACGCCCCTCTTCGCGCTGATGCGGAACACCTGCGCCGGTCGTCCGCGAGCGTCCTGCCTGCCGAGGCCGGCGTCTTCGACGAGTCCCGCGTCCATGAGTACCCCGAGGTGCTTGTCGATGGTCGAGCGGGCCAGACCCGTCGCCTTGACGATCTCGGCGCGACTCAGCTGAGGGCTGTCTGCGATGAGCCGGGCGATGACGCTGCGGGCCGCGTGCGCGTTGGGCGCCAGGCTCTGGTCATCGATCAGCAGGGCGACCTCGGTCCACAGTGACCCCACCGCCCCTCCTTTCTGCAGCTCAGCTCTGAGTTGAGCGTGGGAACCGGCTTCAGCCTTACAGCCTCGACACTATACATGCCACATTCGGCGGTCTTTATGTCGAGAACATCATAAATCAGGCTATTTTGACGTGGATCGGATGTGACTTACGTTGCATCTCCGCCGAAGACACAGCGGTTTGAGGTGCAAGGAGCGTGATCCATGGCCACCAGGCTCGAGATGCGAGGCGTCTCGAAGCACTTCCTCGGCGTCCAGGCCCTGCGGGACGTCAGTTTCACCCTCGAGGCCGGCCAGGTGCTCGCGCTGATCGGGGAGAACGGTGCGGGCAAGTCGACGTTGATCCGCGCCCTGTCCGGCGCCCACCTGCCCGACGAGGGCGAGATCCTCATGGACGGATCGCCGGTCAAGATCGCGAAACCGGCGGACGCGGAGGCGTTGGGCATCGCGACCGTGTACCAGGAACTGAACCTCTTCCCCGACCTCACGGTGGTCGAGAATCTGGTCTTCAACCGGTACCCCGGGAAAGGCCTCATCGACTGGAAGAAGGCCCGCCGCGAGGCCCGCGACTTCCTCCACACCCTCGGCCTGACGGTGGACGTCGAGCGCCGGGTCAGAGAGCTCAGCGTCGCGGAGAAGCAGATGCTCGAGATCGCCAAGGCGCTCGAGCGGAACGTCCGGGTCCTGATCCTCGACGAGCCGACCGCAGTGCTCGGCGGCGAGGACGTCGACCAGCTGCTCGATCTCGTGCGCGGGCTGAAGGAGCGCGGTGTCAGCGTGATCTTCGTTTCCCACCGCCTGGAGGAGGTGTTCGGCCTCGCTGATGGCTACGTCGTCCTCAAGGACGGCGTCGTGACCGGCACCGGGAAGATCGCCGAGACCAATCACGACCAGCTCGTGTCCAAGATGGTGGGCCGGGAGTTCGTCCGCGGGGAGCGGACGGTCAACGCCACGCTGGGTGAGCCGGTCCTCGAGGTGGAGAACCTGAACCGGGCCGGGGTCCTCTTCGACATCTCCTTCTCCGTCAGGGCAGGGGAAGTGGTCGGGGTGGCAGGGCTTCGCGGAGCCGGGCGGACCGAGCTCGCGAGAGCCATCTACGGCGCAGACCCCATCACCAGCGGAACCGTCCGGCTGAAGCAGAAGGTCGTCCGCGTGAGCGGCCCGTTGAGCGCGATCCAAGCCGGCATCGGCCTGGTGCCGGAGGAACGAAAGACCCAGGGACTGTTCACTGCGCTCTCCTCAGCGGCGAACATCTCGCTCGTCGGCATGGTGAAACGCAAGGAAAAGACCATGAACCCCGGGAACGAAGTCGCCAAGGCCCGGGACTACGTGCGCAAGCTCCGCATCAAGATGCCCAGTCCCACGGTGCCGGTGGGCACGCTCTCCGGCGGGAACCAGCAGAAGGTCGTCCTGGCCAAGTGGCTCGACGCCGACGTGGACGTGCTGATCCTCGACGAACCGACCCGAGGCATCGACATCGGTGCGAAGCAGGAGATCTACCAACTCATCCACGACCTGTGCGCGCAAGGCCTCGCCATCATCGTCATCTCGTCCGAGCTGCCGGAGGTACTCGCGCTCAGCAACCGGGTCCTGGTCATGCACCAGGGGCGGATAGCGGCGGAACTCGACGGCTCGACTGCCACGGAAGAAGAGATCATGTCCCACGCCGTAGGAGGAAAGTAGTAGTGGCCACCCAGACCGGCCGAGCGCCCTCGTGGCTCTCGGAAACCCTGCGCCGCAACTGGATGTCGATCGGCATCTTCATCCTGCTGGTGCTGTTGGTGCTCATCTTCGTCCCCACGTTCTTCCAGGGGCCGAACCTGCTGAACGTCGGTCGTCAGTCAGCGCTGGTCGGCATCATCGCGATCGGCATGACCTTCGTGATCCTCACCGGCGGGATCGACCTGTCCGTCGGCGCGATTCTGGCGGTCAGCGGCGTCACCACGGCGATGCTGATCAACCAGGGGATGCTCCTCCCGGCAGCAGGCGCGTGCGGATTGCTCGTCGGCGCCGCCATCGGTGTCGTCAACGGCCTCGGGGTCGCCCTGCTGAAGATCCAGCCGTTCATCATGACGCTCGCCACCATGGTCGCGGCCCAAGGTCTCTCCCTACGGCTGACGAACGGCGGGCCGGAGCAGTTCAACGGCACGGACGGGCTCTTCACGCTGATGGGCAGCGGTGACGTCCTCGGGTTGCCGGGCCCCTTCGTGATCTTCCTCGTGATCTCGATCCTGGGGATCCTGGCGCTCCGGTACCTGCCTTTCGGTCGCTTTCTCTACGCAATCGGCGGGAGCATGGAGGCTGCTCGGCTGTCCGGCGTCCGGACCAATCGGGTCATCATCGTCGCGTACGCCATCAGTGGGCTGTGTGCCGGCCTGGCCGGCGTGATGACCGCAGCTCGACTGGGCGTCGGCGACCCGACGGCAGGGAGCCTGTCCAACCTCGACGCCATCACCGCCGTCGTCATCGGCGGTACGAGCTTGGCCGGTGGTATCGGCGGGGCTGTCGGCACAGTGTTCGGTGCCCTGCTGCTCGCCGTGATCTCCAACGTCATGAACCTGATCGGCATCTCTCCCTTCGATCAGCAGATCGTCAAGGGCGCCGTCATCGTCATCGCCGTGCTCCTGGCCGCCCGAGGTGCTCGGCGGCGGTTCCGGGAGCGCACCCCGGCGCGGAGCGCCGAGGACGAGACACCTCAGCCGAACCAGCCCTCAGCGCCTGTCGCTGCCTAGCCGGAGCTCTCCTGTCCGGAGCAGTTCTCCCGAGAAAACCCCTCAGCAACACCTGACCAGGAAAGCGAGTGAGGATGAGCGCAAAGAAGCGCGTCTGGCCGACCGTCGCGACGTTGGGGCTGGCCGTCGCCATGGCGACCGCCGGCTGTGCGTCCACCGACAAGAGCGGCGGCTCCGCGTCGGCGAACGAATCGCTCGGCAGCAAGGCGGAGCCGAGCATCTACTGCGGTAGCGAGTGCCAGCAGCAGCTCCAGCTGTCCGCGGCACCCGATTCGATCGACTGCTCGGTCGGCGTCTCCTGGAGCAGCGCGTCGTTCCCGTACGGAGCCAAGTCGACCACCCAGATCCCGGAGTTCGCCAAGGCGTTCTTCCCGAAGATGAAGGTCACCGTCTCCGACGGCCGGGGTGACGCCACCACCCAGGCCGACCAGGTCGCCGACATGGTCGCCAAGGGCATCAAGGTCCTGATCATCTCCCCGCAGGACGCCACGGCGCTGGCCGGTGCGGTGGACCGCGCCAAGGCGGCAGGCGTCAGCGTCATCTCGGCCGACCGACAGGTCGCCACCGACGTCTCGACCTACATCGGCTCGGACAACGTGGAGGCCGGCCTGGCGGACGGCAAGGCCGTCGTGGACGCGCTCGGTGGCAAGGGGAACGTCGTCGAGCTCTCGGGGAGCCTGGGCGCCTCGCCGACCATCGACCGGGCGAAGGGCTTCCGGGACGGCATCGCCGGATCGGGCATCCAGATCGTGGCGTCCCAGACGGCCGACTACGACCGGGCCACCGGCGTGAAGGTCACCGAGGACCTGCTGCAGCGCTTCCCCAAGGGCGAGATCCAGGCGCTCTACGCGCACAACGACCAGATGGCGTTCGGCGCTGCGCAGGCCATCAAGGAGCAGGGGCGCACCGAGATCAAGATCTTCTCGATCGACGGTGAGGTGAATGCGCTGCAGGACGTCAAGGACGGCGTCTTCGCGGCCACCGTCGGCTACCCCCTGGTCGTCAAGGAGTCGACCTTGGCAGCCGCGAAGCTCTGCGCCGGCGAGCCGGTCGACAACCGCATCAAGCTCGATTCCACGCTGATCGACAAGACCAACGTCGACCAGTACATCGGCAAGGCGCCGCAGTGATCCGGACCTGGAACGAAAGGAAAGAACAGTGAAGATCTCGTACAACACCTGGGCATACTCCAGCTTCTTCGTCTGGGTGCCCTCGTACACCCTGGAAGAGACGATCAAGCGCATCGCCAGCTTCGGCTACGACGGCATCGAGATCGGCGCAGCTGCGCCGCACGCCTACCCGGCGCACCTCGGGGCGGATCGTCGCCGGCTTATCAAGGACCTCCTCGACGAGCACGGCATCTCGCTGTCCAGCATGCTGCCGGCGCCCTCCGGGGGCCCGGGCAACAACCCGGCGTCGCCGTACGTGGAAGAGCGGCGCGCCACGATCGAGCACTACAAGGAGCTCGCCGAGCTCACTGCCACCTGGGGTGGCAAGACGCTCATCTACCTGCCGGGCTGGATGATCCACGGCACCACCCGGCGGCAGGCGTGGCAGTGGACCCGTGAGTGCCTGACCGAGATCGCCGACTCCATCGCGCACACCGGCGTGACGTTGGTGATCGAGCCGACCTCGCATGACACGAATCTCTGCGAGAGCGCCGACGACGCGATCGAGCTGATGGAGGACGTCAACCGGGACAACGTCAAGCTCATGTTCGACACGTTCCATGTGATGTACCGGCGCGAAGTCCTCAGCGACTACGCGTACAAGATGGGGAAGAACCTCAAGCACATCCACCTCTCGGACAACGACCGGCTCCCCCCGGGATCCGGGGTCGGGGACTTCCCGTCGCTCGTCGACGCGCTGCTGGACGTCGAATACGACGGTTACCTCACCATGGAGACGGGGTTCCACCGGCGCGGCATCGAGCCCGACGAGGACGCGCGCACCGGCATCGAGTACCTGCGACCGCTGGTCGAGGCGAAGGAGAAGGCCCGGGGCATCCTGCAGACGCCCTAGCCACCGGGGTCCTGGCCACCGGCGTCGACTGAGCCGGACGACAGGCGAAACGCTGGGGTCTTCTCGACCTCGCCCGGGTCGAGAAGACCCCAGCCCCGCCCACCCCGCCGCTTTTCGTCACAACAGAAGCTGCCATCGGCAGCGGCTGAACAGAGAACCAGTTCAGGTCACAGATGGAGAAGAGGACTACGTCGTGGCATCCACGCAGGTGCTCCGGGTCGGGATCGTCGGACTCGAATTCGGAGCCGAGTTCATCCCGATCTACCAGCGCCACCCGAACGCCGAGATGTATGCGATCTGCCAGCGCACCGAGTCCAAGCTGAACGAGGTCGGCGACCAGTTCGGCATCGATGTGCGGTACACCGACTATGCGGACATGCTCGCCGATCCGAACATCGACATCATCCACATCAACACGCCGTTGCAGTTGCACGCCGACCAGGCCGTTGCCGCGCTCGAGGCCGGCAAGCACGTGGGCTGCACCATCCCGATGGCAACGTCGGTGGAGGACTGTCGGCGCATCGTCGAGGCCCAGCAGCGCACGGGGCTGACGTACATGATGATGGAGACGACGCTCTACAGCCGCGAGTTCCTCCACCTGCAGGAGCTCTACCGCAGCGGTCAGCTGGGCACGATCCAGTTCTTGCGTGCGTCGCACCATCAGGACATGACGGGCTGGCCCTCCTACTGGGACGGCATGCCGCCCATGTACAACGCCACCCACGCGATCGGGCCGACCCTGGGGCTTGCCGGATATCAGGCCGAACACGTCCAGTGCCTCGGCTCCGGTGAGGTCTTCGATCGGATGAAGGGGCAGTACGGCTCGCCCTTCGCCATCGAGTCCACCCACATCGCGTTCCTGAACAGCCAGGTCGGCGCCGAGGTGACCCGCCATCTGTGGGCGGTGGCCCGGCAGTACCGGGAGAGCTTCGACGTCTACGGCTCCATCCGGTCCTTCGAGTGGGCGCAGACCGAGGACGGCGAGCACGTGCTCTACCTGGGGGAGACCCCCCAACGGGTCTCTGCCCCGGACTTCGCCCACCGGCTCCCCGAGGAGATCCAGTCCTTCACCACCGCCGGGGTGTACACCTCCGGCGGCGAGACGGAGCACCGGTCCTTCGTGCAGGGAGGCGGGCACGGCGGTTCGCACCCGCACCTGGCCCACCGACTGCTGCAGGCAGTCCTCGGCGAGGCGCCGTCCTACCCCAACGCGGTCCAGGCAGCGAACATCACCTGCTCAGGCATCCTGTCCCACGCCTCGGCCCTGCAGGGCGGCGAACGTATCCACCTGCCGGAGTGGACCCTTTCCGACGCGAAGCCCTTCGTCGTCGAGCTCGACCAGAGCGTGGAGCCGCCGTGGGCCAAGGAGACCCGCGAGCTCGGCTGACCGTTTCCCACCCCTCATCACCGGAAGACCAGTGCCGGACGCTCGAGCGACGGCGGATCACGAAGAGGAAAATGCAATGGGCTTGTTCGACGGGAAAGTCGCCTTCATCACCGGTGCCGGCCGGGGACAGGGCCGCAGTCACGCGCTCCGTATCGCCCAGGAAGGCGCGGACGTCGCGCTCGTGGACCTCGGCAGCGCCGGCAAGGTCGAGAACCCCGATTACCGCACGTCCACCTCCGACGACCTCGCCGAGACCCAGGCGATGGTGGAAGCGCTGGACCGACGAGCGCTGACGTTCGAGGTCGACGTCCGTGACCACCAGGGCCTCAAGGAGGCCGCGGACCGGACAGCAGCCGAACTGGGTGGCATCGACTACGTCGTGGCCAACGCCGGCATCTCCGACGGGTTCTTCCCCATCTGGGACCTGCCGGTCGAGAACTGGCAGACGATGCTCGACATCAACCTGAGCGGCGTGTTCTACACGTGCAAGGCGACGGTGCCGCACGTTCGCGCGCGGGGCGAAGGTGGGTCGATCGTGCTGATCGGATCCGTGGCCGCGATCAAGTCCTACGGCTGGCTGGCGCACTACTCCGCGGCCAAGTTCGGCGTCCGCGGTCTCGCCACGGCCATCGCCAAGGAGCTCGCTCCCGAGTACATCCGGTGCAACAGCCTCCACCCCGGCGCGATCAACACGGACATGACGGCGGCCATGGAGTACCTCGGCAACGTGCCGCGTGAGCAGCTGCTGCAGCAGTTCCGGGACCAGCAGCTGCTGGAGCGCAACATCGAGCCGCGTGACTCCACGGCGGCGGTGGTCTGGCTGCTGTCCGACGAGTCACGATTCGTGACCGGTCAGGAGATCATCGTCGACGGCGGGGAGAGCAAGAAGTAGTCCCGAGTCAGGGAACGACAGAGCTGCCTGCTGCTCGGTGGTCACCGACCACCGAGCAGCACGCCGCAGCCACACCACATCACGGGACACGAAGAGCTCGGAGCCAGCCAGATGACCCCTTTCCTCCTCCTGCTCATGGGGGTGCTCACCCTCCTGGCCACTGCCGTCACGGTTGCGTTCGTCCCGGCCATCCCGCTGTCCGACGTGCCGGCCTGCTGTCGGGGACGAGTCGACTCGTTCCTGCGACATTCCAGGTGGATCGTGTTCTGCGCCGGTGCGGCAGTCATGGTGGGTTTCGGCCTGCTGATCGGTTAGACACATCAGCCCGAGGTCGCCGCGGTCACCCGTCCGTGCTGCTGGTCCCCTTCTCGGCGCGGCTGGGCTGCACCCGCATCGGCTCGCCCAAGATGGTCGGAGCGGTTGCGGTTGCGGTTGCGGTCGCGGCGGTGGAAAGGGCCATCGAGATCGGAGCGGTCGCCCCGGCAGCTCAGTCGGTCGTGCCGATCGTGAGCCCTGCAGGCGCGGCCGGCGCCTCGATGACGCGGGATCGCCGGTGGGCCGGTGGTCTGTAACCCGGCCTGTTGGCGGGCGCCAGGAGCGGCCGGACCTGCCGATGGCTCGGAACCGTCCCCGCCAGGGGTCCGCCGCGGTGCGGGAGGAGGTCGGTCGGGTCCAGGGCGATCGAGCGGAAGGTGCCGTCCAGCAGTGCCGGCGCCAGGTCGGGTCGATGCGCCCAGATGTACTCCGGTACGCCCGCCAGGACGCAGACGCAGGGCGTGCTGGCGGGGGAGCCCAGGTAGTACTGCGAGGTCGCCCCGGGCATCGCGGTCATCGGCACACTGATCACCCGCAGGAGCCGGAGCACTCGGTCGTCCAGGACGGTGACCAGGCCCTCGGCGCCATGGCCCAGCGACCACCGGTACAAGCCGTGGCACAGAGCGAGCGTGATCTCGGCGCCGGCTGCGCCGCGCCGGTAGCGCGGGTCCACGGCCAGGGTCGCCACGTCCACGATCGGCCGGCCGGCCAGCCCCGCCGTCCGCAGGCTGTCCGGCACGGACAGCCTCCAGGGCTCGCCGGCCACGTCGGTCAGGGTCTTCACCTCGCCGGTGCTGTCCGGGAGCACGAGCCGCGCGACGCCGACGGCCGTCCCGTCCCGGTCGTCGATCACCGTGACGAAGGCGGAGCGGTCGGCGTAGGGGCCGTACTCGCGCTCCATCACCTCCGGGGTGTTGTCGAAGGCCTCGAGGAACACCCGCGTCTCGACGTCCCGGGCGGCCTCCTGCTCCGCGGCGGAGTCAGCGACGAGCAGCCGGAGCGCCATGTCAGAACGACTTCGCGACGACGGGGTCGGCCCGGAAGAAGTCGCGGGTGAACGCCACCGCGGTGTCCACGTCGAAGCCCTTGCACGTGTACACGTCCACCGAGAAGAACAGCCGTGGCTTCTCCCAGGCGTAGAAGTGCGCTCCCGACGTCTCCCAGTGGATCCACCCCGCCCAGCCGTACAGGTCGGAGCAGTGCGTCACCGGCTCGATGAGCTGCACCATGTCGGTCACGCGGGACAGGGCGGAGAGGTAGCGCCGGATCTGCGCCTCGCCGATGGGGGCTGCAGGAACTCCCTCCATGACCAGTCGCTGACGGAGGATCTCCGGAGCGAGGTCGCGCCACTCGTCGGGCGCGGCCCGGTGGGAGATTCCGGCGACGTCGCTGCGGAGGCGAGTGCCGAAGAGCTCGACGGCCGGCGTGGAGGGGGCCATCTGCTCGGCCTGGCGGGTCGGAGGCAGCTGCTCGACGTGCCGGGATGCAGTCATGCACTGAGCCTGGCGGCAGCACAGCGCACGCTCCGGCTCTGACGCGCATGTCCGGGTGTCGACAAGTGACCAGATCTCGGGTCGCGACTGGCAGGCCTGCGGCACGGGCCCAGACGGATCTCATCTGGACGGCCGGCCGCGCTCGGCTCAGACCCGCGTCTCGTCGAGCAGGGGGTCGTGCGCGTCGACCAGCCAGGCGAGGAACTCATCGACCGGCATGGGGCGGGCGATCGCGTAGCCCTGCGCGACGTCGCAGCCGAGCCGCGCCAGCACGGCGCCGGTCGCCATGTCCTCCACACCCTCGGCCACGAGGGTGAGCCCGAGGTCGTGAGCGAGCGCGACGGTGTGCTGCACGATCGCCGCAGCGCGGGAGTCGCGGTCCACGTCCGCCGTCAGAGTGCGATCGAGCTTGAGCTCGTCGGCCGGCAGGTGCCGGAGGTAGGCCAGCGAGCTGTAGCCCGTGCCGTAGTCGTCGATCGACGTCCGGACGCCGAGGCGGCGCATGTCGGCGAGCACGGCCCGGCCGCGCTCCGGGTCCGCCATCAGGGTGTCCTCGACCAGCTCCAGCGTCAAGGCGTGCGTCGGCAACCCGTGCCTGAGCAAGGCCGCAGCGACCTTGCTGGGCATGTCCAGGTCGGTGACGTTCGCCGCCGACAGGTTCACCGAGACGGGGATCTGCCGGTCCGGCCACCAGCGGCTGGCGGCCGCGAGGGACAGCTCGAGCACCGTCTCGGCCAGCGGGCGCATCAGCCCGGCCTGCTCGGCCGCGGGCAGGAGATCGGCCGGGGACAGCAGCCCTCGGGTCGGGTGCTGCCACCGGACCAGGGCCTCGGTGCCGACGACGCTGCCGTCGCGCAGGTCCACCTGCGGCTGCAGGTAGACGACGAGCTGGTGGTCGGTGAGCGCAGTGCGCAAGTCCTCCATGGTGCGCAGCCGGTCGCTTCCTGAGCCTCCGGTGACCGGGTCGGGGATGTGGACGTGTACGCCCTCCTGCCCGTTCTTGGCGTTGTACATCGCGACGTCGGCGCACCGCAGCAGCTCCGACATGCTGGCGGCCGGGACCGGGCTCGTGGCGACGCCGATGCTGACGCCGACGTGCAGCCGGATCCCCTCCACCGTGAACGGCTGGCGCAGCAACTCGCGCAGCCGGTGGGCGAGTGCCTGCGCTTCGTCGACGTCCGTGTCGGGCAGGAGGACGGCGAACTCGTCGCCGCCGAGCCGGGCCAGGAGGTCCCCGGCGCGCAGGGCGTTGCCCAACCTCGGGCCCACCTGGCGCAGCAGATCGTCACCGGCGGGGTGTCCGAGACTGTCGTTGACCTCCTTGAACCCGTCGAGGTCGAGTAGGAGCAGGGCGGCGGGTCGGCTGGCACTGGCCGCGTCGACGATCCGCTTGGCCCGCTCCAGCAACGCACGGCGGTTGGCCAGGCCGGTGAGCTCGTCGGTACGGGCTTCCTCCTTGATCTGGTTGTACCCACGGACCTCGCGGAAGGTCACGGCGACGCGCACGATCCCCGCCAGGACGCAGGAGATGGCCAGCCAGGCGGACACCGTCGGCATGGGGCGCGCCCAGCCGGCGCCGAGGACGAAGAGGCTTGCCCCGGTGCAGGCCAGCGGCACGGCCAGCAGCCGCCACCCCAGGCGCGAGCCACCGCCGGCGTCGACCGGTGTGGGCCGGTCGCGACCCCCCGTCGCTGCCGCTGCCACGAGTGCCACGCCGACCAGCCAGCCGAGCTCCAGCGGGCCGCCGGGGCGGTACTCGTCCGCGGCCTGGAGGGCGAACAGGACGATCTCCGACACGCAGACGCAGCAGAGGGACGCGGTCAGCAGGAGGAGTGTGCGGTCCAGGCGCACCCCGAGGATGGAGCCGACGGACACGAGGACGGCCAGCAGCAGGAGTCCGGTGACCGGGCCGGTCATCTCGGTCAGTGCGACCGCCGCGTGGCCAGGGCTGGGCACGAGGTACGGGCCCAGGAGGAAGGCGAACCCGGCGGCGAGGCTGCCCAGGGCGCCGATGATGCCGTCGAGCCACATGCTGGTGTGGAAGCGGGGCACCCGGACCCTGATCAACGCGATCAACGGTACGTAGAGGAGCACGTAGCCGGCCAGGGACACCCCGGCGGCCAGCGCAGACGGGGAACCGGTGCCGTCGACGCCGGCGGCCAGCACACGCAGGGCGTTGCCGACCGCGCTCAGCGTCAGGGCAATGCCGAGGCCTGACCAGGCGATCCGCTCGGTCCGCACTCGTACCGCCGCCGCGGCGCACGCCATGGCCGCGGCCAGGTAGGGCAGGTTGTACAGGACGACGTCGTAGGCCGTGGCCCAGACCGCTCCCCCCGGGCGGCCTCCGACGCCCGTGGCGTACAGCGCGGTCAGCCCGGTGGCGACGAGCAGCGCCGGATCGGGACGCCGACGCGTCCTCGTCGATCGTCCGGGCGGACTCATACCTCGCCATCGGCTCATTGCCCTTGCGGCCGCACCAAGAGCGGCACCAAGTCACCTGAACGGGTGAGCCTCGATCGTGGGCGGGTCCCGGGAATGCGCGGTCGACTCCCGGGCGAGGCCGGGAGGTGCGTGGACGCCGGCCTGGAGGCCTGCTGAGGTGCTGTCGCTCGGCGGTCGGGTTTTCCCATGTACGGCGAAGGGCTGCCCGACGTCGCGAGACGGTTCGAGCTGTCGTCTCCACAGGTGACAGCGGATCGTCGTCCACTGACCTCTGGTCCGTGGACGCCCTCGGATCAGCCGTTGGCGCTGGTGGAGCGCTTGGCGCGGCTGGGCTGCACCCGCATCGGCTCGCCGGGCATCTTCGGGTAGTCCGGGGGATAGGGCAGGTCGCCCAGGCCGGCGTCGGTCGCCTGCTTCTCGGCCAGCTCCAGCAGCGGCTCGATGCCGAAGGCGTGGTCGGCCAGCCCGGCGTGCTTGTCCCCGACGGCCTTGAACCTGGCCGGCATGGTCCGGACGTCGAAGTCGAAGGGCGTCACCTCCGGGAGCTCGTCCCAGTCGACCGGGGCCGAGACGGGTGCGTGCGGCTTGGGCCGGATCGAGTACGCCGAGGCGATCGTGCGGTCCCTGGCCATCTGGTTGTAGTCGATGAAGATCTTCTCGCCCCGCTCCTCCTTCCACCAGGACATCGTCACGCGCTCGGGCAGCCGCCGTTCCAGCTCGCGGCCGAAGGCGATGACCGCGCCGCGGACCTCCTGGAAGGTCCAGCGCGGCTGGATGGGCACGTAGATGTGCACGCCCCGGCCACCGGAGGTCTTCGGCCAGCCCTGCAGGCCGAACTCGGCGAGCAGTTCACGCACGTGCGGCGCCACCCACACCGCGTCGGAGAAGTCGGTGCCCGGTTGCGGGTCGAGGTCGATGCGGATCTGGTCCGGCGTCTCGACGTCGCCCTTGCTCACCGGCCACGGGTGGAAGGTCAGGGTCCCGAGGTTGGCGCACCAGGCCACCACGGCCACCGAGTCGGGCGCGATCTCGTCGGCGGTCCGGCCGCTGGGGAACGTGATGTGCGCCGTCGGCACCCACGGCGGGGCGTTCCTGGGCACCCGCTTCTGATAGAAGGCATCGCCGGTGTTGTCCACCCGCGTGGAGATGCGGGCGCCCTCGAAGACGCCGCCGGGCCAGCGCTCCAGCGTCGTCGGCCGGTCCTTCAGCGCGAAGAGGATGCCCTCCCCGACGGCGACGAAGTACTCGACGACGTCGATCTTCCGGATGCCCTTGTCGGCGAAGTACGGCTTCTCCGGGTTGGAGACGCGCACCTCGTGGCCGTCGATCTCGAGGACGACGGCGTCCTTGCTGCTGGCCATGGGGGCTTCCTTACCGCTGAGGGACGGCGAGTGTCACGCAGGGCAGGTGAGCCCGTCCATGGGCGCCTTCAGGTCGACCAGGTAGTTGTTCACCACGTCGGTGATGCACCGGGTCTTCGGATAGGCGGTGTGCCCCGCGTTCTGCCAGGTCAGCAGGACGGCGGCGTCGAGGTCCTCGGCCAGGTCCAGGGCGCCCGGCAGGGGCGTGACCGGGTCGCCGCTGTTCCCGATGACGACGATCGGGGCGCTGCCCTCGGCGTCCCGCTCGGGCAGCGGGGTTCGTTCCGCCTCCCACCCCGAGCAGGTGTAGAGGCCGGTTGCGGCGCCCGCACCGAAGAAGGGATACCTGGCGTC
>JAOPVN010000378.1 GCA_025966175.1 Modestobacter sp.
GGTGCGGTCGCGTCCGCGACGGGCGCCGGTGTGGTCCGTTCGCGGACGAGCGCCCGGGACCGCGCCTCCAGGGCGGCCAGGTCGCGGGGACCCAGCCGCCAGCGGGCGCCGGTGAGCAGCCGGCCCAGCGCATCACCGGCGGTCGGGTCGACCAGCACCCGCAGGGTGGCGACGACGTCGGAGACCTCCGGCACGTCGAGCAGCCCGCCCAGGCCGACGACCTCCACCGGCAGACCGCGGGCGCGCAGCGCCGCCGCGATGCCGGGCAGCTGGGCACGGCGCCGGGCGAGGACGGCGATCGTGGGGCGCTTCCCGGTGGTGCCGACGCCCTTCCAGCACTGTTCCAGCCGGTCGGCCAGCGCCTGGGTCTCCTCGGCCACCGTCTCGTACAGCCCGCAGTGCACCGCTCCGGCACCGGCGACAGGTGCGGGTTGCAGGTCCGGCAGCGGCTGCTCCGGCGCGGGGAGCGCGGCCGCCACGGTGTTGGCCACGGCCAGCACGGCCCGGTCGTTGCGCCAGCTGGTCGACAGCGTCAGCCGCTCGGACGGGCGCTCCGGGGTGCCGGGGAAGGTCCGGCCGAAGCGTTCGATGGTGCCGGCCGAGGCGCCCCGCCAGCCGTAGATGGACTGCCGCGGGTCGCCCACGGCGAGCACCGGGTGCCCGCCCGGTCCCCCGAACAGCGCCTCGAGCATGCGCAGCTGACCGACGCTGGTGTCCTGGTACTCGTCGAGCAGCACCACCCGCCACCGGGCCCGCTCCCGGCGTCCCACCTCGGCCGAGGTCACTGCGACCCGGGCGGCGAAGGCCACCTGGTCGGCGTAGTCGATGGCGCCCGCGGCGCGCTTGCGGGCCTCGAACGCCTCCACCATCGGCAGCAGCGCCACCCGGGCCCGCTGCCGGCCGAGCATCTTCAGCACGTCGGCGTAGGGGCCCTTCTTGCGACCGGCGTCCGGATAGCCGCGCAGCTGGGCCTCGAACCGGGCGGTCCACGCTCGCAGCCCGGCCGGGGTGATGTCGTGCTCCCCCAGCTCGGCGGCCAGCTGCAGCACGTCCTCGGTCGTGGTCACCAGGCCGAGGGCGACGTCGCTCATGTCGCCGGTGTGCCCGGCGACGGCCGTCGCGGCCTGGCCCCAGCACATCGCCGGGCCCAGCACACCCGAGCCGGGCTCCACCCCGATCCGCAGCCCGTGCTCGGCGACGATGCCGGCCGCGTACCCGTGGTAGGTCGCGACCGTGGGGGCGGCAACGGCCAGCCGCTCCCGCAGCGCCGGCTCCGTGTCGGGGTGCGCGGCCAGGGCCCCGAGGCGCAGCCGGACCCGGGCGTTGAGCTCGCTGGCCGCCTTCCGGGTGAAGGTCAGGCCGAGGACGGCCTCCGGCGCGACCAGCTGGTTGGCGACCAGCCAGGCGACCCGGGCGGCCATCGTCTCGGTCTTGCCCGATCCCGCGCCGGCGACGACGACCAGCGGCCGGTCGACCGGGGCCGCGACGACCCCGGCCTGCTCCGGCGAGGGTGCGTAGCTGAGCCCGCAGCGGGCCGCGACCTCCGCCGGGCTCATCAGCCGCGGCGGCTCCGGGGCGACGATCGGCACCAGGCCGGGCAGGTCGAACGCGAGCTGCCCCTCGGTGGCCGGGCCCAGCCCGGATCGCGGTGTCACGGTGTCTCCTCGCTGGCGCTCGTCGATCCCGTGCCCCGAGGTGCTCTGCGCCTGGGTGACCTCGCACGCTCGGTCACCTCGTCACCTGCCGGCCGGACTCCTGCATCGGGCAGCTGCGCCGGAACGCGCAGCGCTCGCAGTCGGTGTCGGTGCGGGCGGCGAACTCCGCGCCACCCATCCCCTCGCCGACCGCGGCGATGAGCTCGCCGGCCCAGGTCTGGCGGGGATCGACGTCGGCGGGCAGCGGCTGCTGGACGTGCTCCTTGGCGGCCTTCTGCGAGCCGCCGACCTGCAGCAGGGCCGCGCCGCCGGTGGCCCGGCCGTGGTCGGCGAAGGCGCCCTCGGTGACGGCGAGCTGGTAGGCGGCGAGCTGACCGTGCTCCTCCACCGTCCGCGGCGGCGTCTTGCCGGTCTTGAGGTCCACGACCACGAGCCGGCCCTCTCCGTCGCGCTCCAGCCGGTCGACCTGGCCGCGCAGTCGCGCCCGGCCGACGACGACGTCGAAGTCCTCCTCGGCGGCGACCAGCTCCCGGTCGGCGCGCGAGTGCCAGGCGAGGAACTTGGTCAGCATCTCCTGCGCACGCTCCCGCTGGCGCTGGTCGAACCACCCGGGCCCCAGGTCCAGGCCGTCGAGCTCGGCGTCGAGGACCGCGGCGGCGTCGGCGGGCGGCAGCCCCTCGGCGACCTGCTGGGCGACGTCGTGCACCGCCGAGCCGACGGTGCGGGTGGCCTCCGGTGCGGCCTCCGCGCCGACGGCACCCAGCACCCAGCGCAGCGGGCAGCGCTGGAAGGTGTCGATCGCCGAGGGGCGGACCGGCACCACGTCGGCCGGGTCGACCAGGGGCGCGTCGTCGGACAGCGGCGCCAGCCCCCACCAGGTGGCCGGGTCGGCGCCGGGCACCCGTTCCTGGGCCAGCCGTCGGAGCACGGCGGCGGCGCTGGACCGGCGGGCCGCCGGGGTGTGCGGATCGGTGAGATGACGGCGCAGCTCGGCCACCAGCGCCGGCAGCGTCAGCTGGCGCGGCAGCGGGGTGTGCGGCCGGACGCCGTCGCCCTCGGCCGGGGGCAGGGCGACCAGGTCCAGGAAGCGGGAGGCGGTGGCGCCGGCGTCCCCACCCTCGAGCGCACCGTCGACGGCGGTGACCAGCAGCCGACGGCGGGCCCGGGTGCAGGCGACGTAGAACAGCCGCCGCTCCTCGGCCAGCGCCAGCATCCGCCGGTCCAGGGTCGCCGGGTCGGTACCGCCCGCGGCGTCCACCAGGTCCTCGGCGCCCAGCAGGCTGGCCCGGCTGCGCAGGTCCGGCCACAGCCCCTCCTGCACGCCGGCGACGCAGACCAGGTCCCACTCCAGGCCCTTGGCCGCGTGCGCGGTGAGCAGCCGCACGGTCTCCCCCGCCGGTGCCCGCGCGGCGCCGCTGTCGCCGGGCAGGCTCTGCGCGCCCAGGTGCTCGACGAAGGCGGCCACGCCGGCGAGCGGGAGCCGGTCGACGAAGCCGGCCGCGGCGTCGAACAGGGAGACGACGGCGTCGAGGTCGCGGTCGGCGACCGCCCCGGCCGGCCCGCCCGCTGCGCTGGCCCGCGCCCACTTCGTGGCCAGGCCGCTGGCCTGCCACATCGCCCACAGCACGTCCTCGGCGCTGCCGTCGGCGGTCAGCGTGAGCCGGCCGGCCGACAGCACCCGGGCGACCCGCGACGCCGCCCTGGCCACGTGCTCGGGCAGCGCGTCCAGCAGGGTCGCATCGGCCAGCACCATCGCCAGCGGGGCACCCCGGACGGCGGCGTCCTCCCCGCGTGCGGCCATCGCCCGGCGCGCGGCCCGGCGCAGCCGTCGCAGGTCGAGCACGGTGGCGCCGCCGAGCGGAGAGGCCAGCAGCGCCTCGGCACCCGCCTCGTCCAGCCCGGCCTCGGTGTCCGACGCCGGGTCGGGCTCGGCGGCTCCGGAGGCGATGGCCTCCTGCTGGGCGGTCGTGCGCCGCGGCGGGAGCAGGGCGCCGAGCGCGGCCAGCAACGGCTGGACGGCGGGCTGACCGGCGAGCGCGACGTCGTCGGCGGAGACCGTGACCGGCACCCCGGCCTGGGTGAGGGCGCGGCGCACCGGGCCCAGGCTGGCCGTCGCGGAGCGGACCACGACCGCCATCTGCGACCACGGCACACCGTCGAGCAGGTGAGCCCGGCGCATGGTGTCGGCGACGAAGGCCGCCTCCATCGACGGGGAGTCGAAGACGTGCACCTGGGCGGAGCCGGGATCGATGCCCTCGCCCGGCTCCAACCGGCGGTGCTCCCACGGCCCGGGCAGCCCCTCGGCGACGCGGCGGCTCACGGCCAGCAGCTCGGCCCCGGAGCGGCGGCACACCCCGAGGGAGAGCCGGTCGGCGGGCCGGCCGTCGCGGTGCCGGAACTGGGTCGGGAACTCGATGATCCCGCGCGGCTCGGCGCCGCGGAAGGCGTAGATGGCCTGGTCCGGGTCGCCGACGACGACCAGGTCACCACCCCCGCCGGCCAGCAGCTCGACCAGCTCGACCTGGGCCGGGTCGGTGTCCTGGTACTCGTCGACGAACAGCCAGCCGGCCCGCTCGCGTTCGGCGCGCAGCAGCTCCGGATCGGCGCTGAGCTCGTCGATCGCGGTACGCACCAGCTCGGCCGGGTCGTAGCCACTCGCCCCGCCGCGGGCGACCGTCGCGAAGTAGGAGACGTCCTGGTACTGGCGGAGGAAGTCGGCAGCGGCGACCCAGTGCGGCAGGTTGCGCTCCCTCCCCCACGCGGCGAGCCGGCGGGCGTCGATGCCGCGTTCGGTGGCGCGGAGCAGCAGGTCGCGCAGCTCGTCGCGGAAGCCGGGCATCGCCAGCGCCTCGGCCAGTTCGTCCGGCCAGCGGACCACGCCCTCCTGGTCGGCGTCACCGCGCAGCAGCTCGGCCACGACGGCGTCCTGCTCGGCCGAGGTGAGCAGCCGCGGCGCCGGCTCGCCGCGCAGGACGGCGGCCCGGCGCAGCACCCCGAAGGCGTAGGAGTGGAAGGTCCGGGCGACCGGTTCGCGGATGGTCCGGCCCACCCGTGCGGTGATCCG
>JAOPVN010000291.1 GCA_025966175.1 Modestobacter sp.
CGGAGGACACCAGGGTCACCGCGGGCTGGTCGCCGGCCGGCGACGACCCCGCGGCCACGTCGACCGGCCACCCGAGGCCGGTGCCGTCATGGGGCGGGTCGGGCCAGCCGAGGGCGCCCTCGCCGTCGGTGCCGGTCAGCTCGCGCGGCGAGGAGCCGTGGCGCGGCACACCGGTCCCCGTCGAGGTGGGGCGCTGCCGCAGCGCTGCCGCCACGATCGGGTCGACACCCACCCCGTCACGGGCGGCGTGCCTACCCACGGTGAACTCCACCGCGTTCAGTCATGGGCACAGGATGCCATGCGCCCTGCTGACCCGGACAGTTGGCCGCGTACCGAGCAGTCTCGTAACCCCTGTCAGTGACCCTGCGTGAGGGTCACCCGCGCAGGCGTCAGCTCACGCCGGCGTAGCTGTGCAGCCCCGTGGAGACCATGTTCACGTAGAGCAGGTTGAAGACCATCACGGTCAGGCCCACGACGTTGACCCAGGCCGAGGGGCGGCCCCGCCAGCCGGAGGTCGTCCGGGCGTGCAGGTAGGCGGCGTAGACGACCCAGGCGATGAACGCCCACGTCTCCTTGGGGTCCCAGCCCCAGAACCGGCCCCAGGCGCTCTCGGCCCAGATCGCCCCGGCGATGACGGCGAAGGTCCAGATCGGGAAGCCGAAGACGGCGGTGCGGTGCGCGGTGCGATCGAGCGCGGCGGCGGAGGGCAGCCGCTCCAGGAACGAGGAGCTGCCGGCCGTGCCGGCGGCCACCTTCTGCTCGTACCGGGACCGCAGCAGGTACAGCACGCTGGCGATGCCGCTGACGAAGAAGATGCCGAAGCCGAGGATCGCGGTGGTGACGTGCACCCCGAGCCACCAGGACCGCAGGGCCGCGACCAGCGGGCCCGCCGAGGCGTAGAGGAACAGCCCGATCAGCACCATCGCCAGCACGACCGGGCCGAGCACGAAGGCCCCGATGTGGCGCAGCACCGGTGCCCGCAGCGCGAGCACCGTGTAGGCGACGACGGCGACGAGGACCACCGCGGTGCCGAACTCGTACATGTTGCCCCACGGCAGCCGGTTCGCGGCCAGCCCGCGGGCGACCAGCACACCCGCGTGGGAGACCAGGCCGACGACGGTCAGGCCCATCGCCACCACGCCGAGCCGGCGTGCCCGGGGCGACTCGGCCGGGAGCTCGTCGCCGGTGCTCACCGGCGGGGTGCCGGGCGCACCGGCGCCCACCAGCTCACCGGAGCGGGCCCGCGCCGTGCGGTTGCCGAAGGCCAGTTCGGCGCAGAACGCCACCACGGCGAGGGAGTACAGGACCACGCTGATGGTGAACAGGTGGTCCGACAGCGCGGCGAGCGACGAGTCGATCACGAGGGCGGGATCTCCTTCTCCGGTGCCGGGCCGTGGGCGGACGGCGCCGTGGCGTCAGGTGCGGATGAGCGGTCGACCCGGTCGGCCAGCGCCGTCCGTACCTGGTCGGCCAGTGCGCTGAAGCGGGGACCCGTGTCGGCGCTGCCCCGGGTCAACGAGCCGATCGAGAGCACGGTACCCCCGCCGTCGGGAGCCGGCCCGACTCGGGCGAACACCCGCTCGCGGCGCACCAGCAGCATCCCGAGCAGCCCGACGAGGACGGCCATCGCGGCGCCGAGCACCCAGAGCTGGCCCGGGTCGTGGGACAGCTGCATCGCGGCGAACTCCTTGTAGCCGCTGAAGGTGACCACGGTGCCGTCGGCCAGCGTCATCGACTCCCCCGCCGCCAGGTTCGCCCGGCCGGCCTCGGTGAGCAGGCCGCGGTCGATCTGGGTCTGGTCGAGGGAGTACACCGACTGCGGCAGGCCGGAGTCCAGCCCCAGGTAGCCGGTGTAGACCACGACCGCGACCTGCGGGTCCAGCGGCCGAGGGTCGACCGAGGTGAGCACCCCGCCCTGCAGCACACCGGTGGGGGCGAAGAAGCCCTCGATCGCCAGCTGGTCGGTGGCGCCGGCGCCCAGGTCGGGGACCTTGAGCACGCCCTGGCTCGCCATGGTGGACGGGTCGGCCGGCAGGAACGGTGCCGACAGGTCGGTGAACGTCGTCCCGTCCGTGCGCGTGATGCTGAACTCGGGGCTGTAACCGTGACCGGTGACGTACACCCGGTCGCCGTCGATCCGCAGCGGGTGGTTGACGCCGATCGTGGTGTCGACGGCGTCCGCGCCGCCCAGCTGGTAGCTGATGTCGGCGGTATAGGAGGACGCGGTCAGGTTCTGCTCGTACTGGGCCTTGAAGTCGTCGAGATCCACGCACAAGGGCGCGAGGTCGCCGCTGGCGACGAGCGGACCCGCTGAATACGTGTCGTACTGCTGGAAGGAGTTGCAGAAACCCTGGCCCTCGGTGACCAGGATGCTGCCCTCGTAGCCCCACATCTTGCCGCCGGCCAGCCCGAGCAGGAGCGCGAGCAGGGAGAGGTGGAACAGCACGTTCCCGGTCTCCCGCAGATACCCCTTCTCCGCTGAGAGCTCCGGACCGGACCGGCCCTCGCGGCGGACCACCCGGAAGCGGCGGACCCGCAGCTCCTCCTCGATCACGTCCAGCGTCGCCGGGCCGGCCAGCGCCGTGGGCAGCTCGGTGTTCTCCGGCAGTCGGTGCAGGTGGCGCGGGGCGGGCGGGGGCGGGGCGAACAGCGCCCGGCCGTGCTCGATCGCCCGCGGCACGACACAGCCGATCAGCGAGATGAACAGCAGCAGGTAGATCGCGGCGAACCAGGGGGAGCTGAAGACGTCGAACAGGTACAGCCGGTCCAGCCACGGCGCGAGCGTCGCGTGGTCGGTGAAGTACTTGTTGACGTTGTTCTGCGACAGCGACCGCTGCGGCAGCAGCGACCCGGGGATCGCGGCGAGGGCGAGCAGGAACAGCAGGATCAGCGCGGTGCGCATGGCGGTGAGCTGCCGCCACCAGCGCAGCAGCCGGTTGAGCACCCGGCGGCCGGCCGAGGTCGGGCTCGGCGGCGTGGCCGGCGCCGTGGCGCGAGGAGGTGCAGTCGTCGTCACAGGGGTGCGCCCTCTCCCAGGCCGGTCGCGGCGAGCCAGCCACGCAGCCACTGCATCAGCTCGGTCCATGCGCCGGTCACCAGCATCAGCCCGACGGCGATGAGGACGACGCCGCCCACCCGGGTCACCGTGCGGGCGTTGTGGCGCAGGAACGACGTGGCACCCACGGCCCAGCGGGCGCCGAGCGCGACGAGCACGAACGGCACGCCCAGGCCCAGGCAGTAGGCGACGCCCAGCACGGCACCGCGGGCGGCGGTCGCCTCGTGGAAGGCCAGGGAGTTGACCGCCGTGAGCGTCGGCCCGAGACAGGGTGTCCAACCCAGGCCGAACACGATCCCGAGCAGTGGCGCCCCGGCCAGCCCGACCGCCGGCCGCGCCTGGAGCCGGGCGGTGCGCTGCAGCAGCGGCAGCCAGCCGAGGAAGCCCAGCCCGACGACGATGGTCACCACGCCGAGCACCCGGGTGATGGTGTCGTTGTGCTGCAGCAGCACGCGGCCCAGTCCCGCGAACGCGGTGCTGATGATCACGAAGACGACGGTGAAGCCGAGGACGAACAGCAGCGCGCCGGCGACCATCCGGCCGCGGCTGGGCCGCTCGTCGGTGCGGACGGCGGTGGCGACCGAGCCCGAACCGGCGGGGCCGACCGCTGCCGGGGTCCGGGCACCGGTACCGACGAGCCCGGTGACGTAGGAGAGGTAGCCGGGCACCAGCGGCAGCACGCAGGGCGAGGCGAAGCTGATCAGCCCGGCGAGCACGGCGACGGCCGCCGCCACCAGCAGCGGGCCGTCGGTCACCAGGTCGGCGACTCCCCCGGCCATGTCACTCCTCTCCGGTCAGCTGGTCGAGCACCGCGCGCAGGTCGTCCCGACGGACCTCACCGGTGTAGACGGCGGCCACCCGGCTCTCCCGGTCCAGCACGATGGTGGACGGGATGGCGTCCGCCGGGTAGTCGCGGAAGGCCAGCGCGACCTGGCCCTTGGGGTCGAAGAGC
This sequence comes from Modestobacter sp., assembly GCA_025966175.1. Classification (GTDB taxonomy): domain Bacteria; phylum Actinomycetota; class Actinomycetes; order Mycobacteriales; family Geodermatophilaceae; genus Modestobacter. The sequence goes on from JAOPVN010000291.1 coordinate 4,008, forward strand.
GAGGGGAAGGTGATGCCCTTGCTGGCCACGAAGGCATCGGCGAACTGCTCCTGGTCCTTGACGTTCAACCCGAGGAACTGCACGCCCTGGTCGGCCACCTCGGTGTAGACCTGCTGGAACTCCGGGCTCTCCACCCGGCAGGGAGCACACCACGAACCCCAGAAGTTGAGCACCGCCACGTCGCCGGCCAGGTCGGTCGAGGAGAAGTCCGCACCGTCGAGCAGGGTGCCGGAGAACTTCGGCGCGCTGGCCCGCTGCTCCGCCGGGATCACCTCACCGGCCGCGGTGCCCTGGACGAACCGGAACTCCCCGCCGTTGTTGACGTCCACCGCGCTCGCGCCGGTGCTGCACCCGGTGAGGAGCAGCCCGGCGAGGCCCAGCACCAGCGCCCCTGACCTACGCACCGGGCACCGCGTCCGGATCGGTGGCACCGGCCGGCTCGGCGTACTCGAGCCGGACCAGCCGGTCGTCGGAGTAGACCAGCGAGGTGACGCTGGCCAGCCCGCACTCCCGCTTGCGCGGGTCGTGCAGGTAGCTGCGGCCTTCCAGGTGCAGCCGCACCGTCCAGATCGGCAACTGGTGGCTGACACAGACCGCCTCATGACCGCGCGCGGCGTCCCGGGCCGTGGCGATGGCGCCGAGCATCCGGGCGGCGATCTCCCGGTACGGCTCGCCCCAGGACGGCGTCCACGGGTTGCGCAGCCGCCACCAGTTCGCCGGTCGCCGCAGCGCGCCGTCCCCCACCCCGAAGGTCTTGCCCTCGAAGGAGTTGCCGGCCTCGATCAGTCGCTCGTCGGTGGCGATCTCCAGACCGAGGGTCTCGGCGATCGGCCGGGCGGTCTGCTGGGCGCGCTCCAGCGGGCTGGCCACCAGGTGCGTGACGTCCCGGTCGGCGAACCAGGTCGCAGCCGTCTTCGCCATGCCCTCGCCGGCGTCCGAGAGCCGGAAGCCGGGCAGCCGGCCGTAGAGCACACCGGTCGGGTTGTGCACCTCGCCGTGCCGCATCAGGTGGACGACGGTGGTCTCGCTCATGCGTTCGCTCGCCAGCTCGCTCACGGGGACAGCTCCTGGGCGTCGTAGGCGTCGGGCGAGGGAGCCGGGCGCCCCTGCGCGGCAGCCGCGGCCTGAGCGGCGGCGGGCAGCGCGGCGAGCACGTGCTCGACGGCGTCGTCGTCCAGCGCGGCGCTGACGAACCACGCCTCGAACGCCGACGGCGGCAGGTAGACGCCGCGGGCGAGCATCGCGTGGAAGAAGGCGGTGTGCGCGGCGACGTCCTGGCTGCGGGCGTCGTCGTAGTTCCGCACCTGGCGCCCGTCGGGGACGAAGAAGACCGAGAACATCGAGCCGGCCTGCTGCACCCGGTGCGGGACGCCGGCGGCGACCAGCGCGGCGCCGGCCGCGTCGCGCAGCGTGGCGGCGACGGCGTCACAGCGGGCGTAGACCTCGTCGGTGCACAGCCGCAGCGTGGTCAGCCCGGCGGCGACGGCCACCGGGTTCCCGGCCAGGGTGCCGGCCTGGTAGACCGGCCCGGCCGGTGCCAGCTGGTCCATCACGTCGGCCCGGCCGCCGAACGCGGCCGCCGGCATCCCGCCGCCCATGACCTTGCCGAAGGTGAACAGGTCGGCGTCGACCGGGTCGAGGCCGTACCAGCCCGAGCCGGAGACCCGGAAGCCGGTCATCACCTCGTCCACCACCAGCAGCGCGCCGGCTGCCGCGGTGATCCGACGGAGGTGGGAGTTGAACCCGTCCAGCGGCGGGACGACGCCCATGTTGCCCGCGGCCGCCTCGGTGATCACGCAGGCGATCTGGTCACCGCGCTCGGCGAAGACCTCCTCGACCGCGGCGACGTCGTTGTAGGGCAGCACGATCGTGTCGGCCGCGGCGCCGGTGGTGACACCGGGAGTGTCCGGCAGCCCGAGGGTGGCCACCCCGGACCCGGCCGCGGCCAGCAGCGCGTCGACGTGGCCGTGGTAGCAGCCGGCGAACTTCACCACCAGCGGCCGGCCGGTGGCGCCGCGGGCCAGCCGGATGGCCGACAGCACCGCCTCCGTGCCGGAGTTCACCAGCCGGACCCGCTCGACCGGGGCCACCCGGCCGGCGATCTCCTCGGCCAGGTCCACC
>JAOPVN010000322.1 GCA_025966175.1 Modestobacter sp.
TCCGTCTCGGCCGACGTCCAGCCCACCGAGAAGGCCGACCGCAGCGACCCCAACCAGGTGGCCGCGCCGTTCGCCGGCGTCGTCACCCTGTCGGTGTCCGAGGGTGACGCGGTGGAGGCCGGCGCGCAGATCGGCACCATCGAGGCGATGAAGATGGAGGCCTCGATCACCGCACCCAAGGCGGGCTCGGTCACCCGGGTGGCGATCAGCGAGGTGCAGCAGGTCGAGGGCGGTGACCTGCTCGTCGTCCTGGGCTGAGGGCGTCGTCAGAGAGTGCGCGGCTGGGCGAGGATCGGGGCATGCGGGCTCTGGACGAGGAACTGCAGGACGTGGCCGATCACTACCGGTGGTTCGCCAGGGTGGAGGCCGCGCCGGTCTCCCCGGCCTACGCGGGGCTGGCCGCGGCGGTCGCCGACGACGCCGACGTGCTCGACTTCCTTGGCACGCTGCCGAAGCTGAAGCGGCAGGCCAACCTGCTGCTCGCGGCCCTGACATTCCTGCACCGGAGCCCACCGGCCGACGGCGCGCAGCTGCACGACCGGGTGGTCGGCGATCCCGAGCGGCTGCGCGCCACGATGCTGGCCCGGGGGACCCAGACCAACGAGGCCGCCCGCTGCTCCGCGCTGTTGCCACTGCTGGCCGACCTGCCCGGGCCGTTGGCGCTGATCGAGGTGGGGGCGTCGGCCGGGCTCTGCCTGTACCCCGACCGGTACGGCTACGAGTACGACGGCGTCCGGGTGGGGCCGCCGAGCGCGGTCCAGCTGCGGTGCACGACCACCGGGCGAGGGCCGGTCCCGAGCGGGGTACCGCACGTGGTGCGGCGGGCCGGGATCGACCTGAACCCGCTGGACCCGGCCGACCCCGAGGACGTCGACTGGCTCCGCGCGCTCATCTGGCCGGGCATGGTGGGGCGGCGGGAGCGGCTGGACGCCGCGGCCGCGATCGCCGCCCGGGAGCCCGCCGACCTGGTGCGCGGCGACCTGCTGGAGCGGTTGCCCGAGGTGGTGGCCGGCATGCCCGCCGACAGCACCGTGGTCGTGTTCCACACCGCCGTCCTCCCCTACCTCGACGCGGCCGCGCGGGACGACTTCGTCGCGCTGGTCACCGACCTGCCGGTGCGCTGGATCTCGCAGGAGGGGCCGGGCGTGCTGCCGGACGTCGCCGCCCGGCTGCCGGAACTCCCGGACGCCGGGGAGAACCGGTTCCTGCTCGCCCGGGACGGCGAGCCGCTGGCCTGGACCCGCCCGCACGGCGGGCAGCTCGACTGGCTCCCCGCAGCGGCACGGCTGGCCTGACCGCGGAGGTCAGCGACGAGCTGTCGTGAACGCCCAGACCACCAGCCACACCACGCCTGCCGTCAGCACCATCGCGCCGGGCACGTGCAGCCAGAGCGTCGACCGCCCGCCGGTGGCGGCCTGGACGAAGGTCAGCACGAAGACGACGACGGCGAGCGCGGGGATCCGCACGGGTGCGCCGGCACGCCGCCACAGCAGCACCGCGGCGATCGCGGTCAGCCCGCTGAGCACGTGCAGGACCACCGCCCCGGCGGCATGCACCTGCTCGGGCCCGCCGTCGGGGAACAGCCGGCCGGCGGTCACGAACTGGAACCCCACGCTCAGCACCGTCAGGACGGCGGCCACCCGGAGCGCCTGCAGGAGGCGCCGGTCGGTGTCGGTTGCCCGGGTGGGGGTGGGGGTGGTGGTGGTCATGCGGGGGCCTCCTGGGGATCGGAGCGGACGGGGGCGAGGATCAGGCGGCGTGCTGGCCGGCTCGCCGGCCGCGGACCACCTCGACCACGACCGGGATCAGCGAGATCGCGACGATGCCGACGATGAACAGCTCGACGTGGTCCCGGACGACCGCGATCTGGCCCAGCCAGAAGCCCAGCAGGGTGACACCGGCGGCCCAGGCGATACCGCCGATGACCGAGTTGATGACGTACCGACGGAAGTCCATCCGGGAGGCCCCGGCCATCACCGTCGCGAACGTGCGGACGATCGGCACGAAGCGGGCCAGCAGGATGGTGCGGGTGCCGTTGCGCTCGAAGAACTCGTGTGAACGCTCCACGTACTCGGCCTTGAACAGCTTCGAGTCCGGTCGGTTGAACACGGCCGGGCCCGCCTTCCGGCCGATCCAGTAGCCGACCAGGTTCCCGGCGATGGCGGCCGCCGGGAGCAGCAGGAGGAGCACCCACAGCGGCGCGATCAGGCCGCCGGCGGCGAGGAGCCCGGCGGTGAACAGCAGGGAGTCCCCCGGCAGGAAGAAGCCGACCAGCAGACCGCACTCGGCGAACAGGATCACCATGATCCCGATGAGACCGAAGGTGTTGATCAGGTGCGTGGGATCGAGGAAGCTGCTCACGCCCGGGAACGGTAGGGGCGCACACCTGAACGTCGCCTGAACGTGCTGCTCGGCGCCGCGGCGAGCGGGATCAGCCGGGCGGCAGGGTGATCTCGAAGCGACCGCCGGATCCGCCGGGCAGGCAGGTGATCCACCCGGCGGACGACGCGACCAGCCGGGCCGTCAGGGCGAGCCCCAGCCCGCCGCCGGGGTGGTCGTCATCAGGGTCGGCGCGCCAGCCGGGCCGGAAGACCCGGTCGGCGTCGGCGGCCGCCACCCCCGGCCCGTCGTCCTCGACCACCAGGCGAACCCCGTCACTTCCCCGCTCCCCGCGCACCGAGACCGAGCTGCGGGCGTACCGGAGCGCGTTGTCCAGCACCGGCGCCAGCATCCGTTGCAGCACCGCAGCATCCACCCCGACGGTGAGCTCCGGGTCGATCTCCGCGGAGACCTGCACTCCCCGTGGCAAGCCGGTGGTGGCCAGCAACGCGGCGACGGCAGGGGCAGGGCGGCAGCGACCCGGCGCGGTGCGCGTGCCCGCCCGAGCCGCTTCGAGCAGCGTCTCGATGATCTTCTGCATGTCCTCGGCGGCGGCATCGATCGCCGCGAGCCCGCCGGCCACCACGGGATCGCCCGGACGGCGCTCCTGGGTCAGCTCGACCTCGGCCCGCAACCGGGCCAGCGGGGTCCGCAGCTCGTGCGAGAGCTCGGCCGTCAGCCGCTGCTCGTGCCGCAGCACCGCCGAGAGCCGATCGAGGACGCCGTCGAGGGTGGCCGCCAGTTCGGCGAGCTCGGTGGGGCGGGACTGGCCGTCGAAGCGGCGGTCCACGTCGTCGGCACTCCAGCGGGCTGCCTGCTGGCTCATCTCCTGCACCGGGCGCAGGGCCCGTCCGACGTTCGCCCGCAGCACCAGGTGCACGATGACCAGCAGCACCAGCGCCACCGCCGCGCTGCCCCACAGGGCGAGCCGCTCCAGCTGCCGGTAGGGCGCGAGGCTGGTGCTGGTCACGATCGTGGCGACCTGGGCGTCGCCCTCGGTGACCGGCAGCGCGAACAGGCGCAGCGGGTCCTCGTCCCCCACGTCGGCGGTCTGCTGGCCCCGCCCGGCCAGTCGCAGCGCCGCCTGGTCCAGCGCGGGCGAGCTGCCCGGCGGGCCCTCGACGAGGGTGCCGTCCCGGGCGATGATCCAGGTGCCGACGTCCAGCGCCTGGTCGTCGCGGGCTTCGTCCACCGTGACCATGCCGGAGGGGGTGACGTTCAGCGTGATCGCGGTCGCCTCGGCGCGGGCCTGCAGGACCGCGTCGGCCTGGCCGGACAGCGCCGAGCTCAGCAGCACGTTGGCCCCCACCGCCAGCAGCACCAGCCAGACGGCGACGACGGCGGAGGCCGACCAGGAGAGGCGGTCGCGCAGGCTCCGCCCGCCGAGCCAGGCCGGCACCCTCACTGGAACCGGTAGCCGACGCCGACGACGGTGCCGATGGAGCGGCCGTGCTCGCCGGCCTCGGCGAGCTTGCGGCGCAGTCGTGCCACGTACTGGTCCAGGGTGTTCTCCGCGACGATCGCGCCCTCCGGCCAGCCGGCCCGGGCCAGCTCCCGGCGGCGGATGACGTCGCCCGGGGCGGCCATCAACGCCGCGAGCAGGCGGAACTCCGTCGGCGTCAGCGACTGGCGTCCACCTGGGCCGTCCAGGGCGTGCCCGGCCGGGTCCAGCTGCAGCGCGGCCGGTCCGGCGTGTGGGCGGTGGACGCCCCGGCGCAGCAGTGCCTGCAGCCGGACGGCGAGCTCCCGCACGTGGAAGGGCTTCGTCAGGTACTCGTCCCCGCCGGCCGCGTAGCCGGACAGCAGGTCGTGCAGCTGGTCCCGGGCGGTCAGGAACAGGACCGGGACGTCGATGCCGCGGGCGCGCAGGGCCTGGCAGACGTCCCGGCCGTCGGAGTCGGGGAGCCCGATGTCCAGCACGATGGCGGCGAACCGGGTGCCCGGACCCCGGCCGACCGCGGCGAGGGCCCCGGTGCCGTCGGCCGCCGTGGTCACCTCCAGGTCGTGGTCACGGAGCGCCCGCGCCACGGCGGCCCGCAACGCGTCGTCATCCTCCACCACCAGCACCTCGGGCACGCCGACGATGGTGCCGTACCGCGACTCATTACCGCCGGAGGGTGTTCAGGCGGCGTTCAGGGCGCCGAGGTGAAGCTCGCCGGCATGGCGAACACCTCTGTCGGCGCCCGCTCCGCGCGCCAGCTGCTGAACAAGGTCCCCGAGGTCACCCTCTGGTTCTGGGTCATCAAGATCCTGGCCACCACCGTCGGCGAGACCTTCGCCGACTTCCTGGCCGGCCTCGGGCTCGGCCTGGGCGGCACCACCGTCGTCATGACCCTGCTCCTGGTGGTGGTCCTCGTCGCACAGTTGCGCGCCCGTCGTTACGTGCCCGGGCTGTACTGGCTGACCGTGGTGCTGATCAGCGTCGTCGGCACGCTCATCACCGACAACCTGACCGACGTCCTCGGCGTCCCCCTCGCGGTGAGCACCGTCCTGTTCGCGGTCGCCCTCGCCGTGACCTTCGCGGTCTGGTACGCCTCGGAGAAGACGCTGTCGATCCACAGCATCGTCACGCGCCGCCGGGAGGCCTTCTACTGGCTGGCCATCCTGTTCACCTTCGCCCTGGGCACGGCCGCCGGTGACCTGTTCGCCGAGAAGCTGGGCGTCG
>JAOPVN010000329.1 GCA_025966175.1 Modestobacter sp.
GGCGGGAGTCAGTGCCTCGGCCGCGGGTGCCTCGGCAGCCGGGGCCTCCTGCGCGGGCGCGCCGCCGTCCCCGCCGGCGTCGCCGCCGATGACCGCGAGCTCCGCGCCGACGTCGACGGTCTCGTCCTCCGCGACGATGATCTTGGTGAGCACGCCGGCGGCGGGGGAGGGGATCTCGGTGTCCACCTTGTCGGTGGACACCTCGAGGAGCGGCTCGTCGACCTCGACCTGGTCACCCTCCTGCTTCAGCCAGCGGGTGACTGTGCCCTCGGTGACGCTCTCGCCCAGGGCGGGCATGGTGACGGACGTCGGCATCGAAGGCAGGTCTCCTCAGGTCGGGCGGATCGTGCGGGGGGTGGAGCGAGCGGTGCGGAGAGGTCAGCTGTGCGCGTGCAGCGGCTTGCCGGCCAGGACGAGGGCGGCCTCGCCCAGCGCCTCGCTGAGCGTCGGGTGCGGGTGGATCAGCTGGGCGACCTCTTCCGGCAGGGCTTCCCAGTTGTAGATGAGCTGGGCCTCGGCGACGAGGTCGCCGACCCGGGTGCCCACCATGTGGACACCGAGCACGGCGCCGCCCTTGGCGCGGATGAGCTTCACGGCGCCGGCGGTCTTCAGGATCGCGGCGCGGCCGTTGCCGGCCAGGTCGTAGGTGGCGACCTCGATCTCGCCGTGCTTCTCCTTCGCCTGGGCCTCGGTCAGGCCGACGGAGGCGACCTCGGGCTCGGAGTAGGTGACCCGGGGGACGCCCGCGTAGTCGATCGGCACGACCGGCAGCCCGGCGAGGCGCTCCGCCACGAGGATGCCCTCGCCGAAGCCCACGTGGGCCAGCTGCAGTGTCGGGATCAGGTCACCGACGGCGGAGATGGTCGGCACGTTGGTCTGGCAGTACTCGTCGACGAGGACGTAGCCGCGGTCCATCGCGACGCCGGCCTCGTCGTAGCCCAGGCCCTGGCTGACCGGGCCGCGGCCGACGGCGACCAGCACCAGCTCGGCCTCGTACTCCTTGCCGTTCTGCAGGGAGACCTTCACGCCGTCAGCGGTGGTCTGCACGCCGGAGACCAGGCTCCCCAGGGAGAAGTCGATCTTGCGACGGCGGAAGGCGCGCTCGAGCAGCTTCGAGGACGACTCGTCCTCCAGCGGCACCAGGTGCGGCAGGCCCTCGACGATCGTCACGTCGACGCCGAAGGACTTCCAGGCGCTGGCGAACTCGCAGCCGATGACCCCGCCGCCGAGGACGATCGCCGAGGTCGGCACCCGGTCGAGCTTCAGCGCGTGGTCGCTCGTGATGACCTTCGTGCCGTCGATCTCGATGCCCGGCAGGGAGCGGGCGTAGGAGCCGGTGGCCAGCAGGATGTGGCGGCCCTCGTAGGTCTGGTCGCCGACCTGGACGGCGGTGGGGGAGACCAGCCGGCCCTCGCCCTCCACGTAGGTGATCGCGCGGCTCTTGATCAGCCCCTGGAGACCCTTGTGCATCTTCGAGATGACGCCGTCCTTGTAGGCGTTCACCCCGTCCATGTCGATGCCCGACAGGGTCGACTTGACGCCGACCTGCTCGCCCTCGCGGGCGTGGTCGGCCACCTCGGCGGTGTGCAGCAGCGCCTTGGTCGGGATGCAGCCGCGGTGCAGGCAGGTGCCGCCGACCTTGTCCCGCTCGATCAGGACCACGGACAGGCCGAGCTCCGCAGCGCGCAGCGCGGCGGCGTAGCCACCCGAGCCACCACCGAGGATGACCAGGTCAGCGGGGGTGGTCGGTGCGCTCACAAGTGCTCCTCAAGTACTGGGCGGCCCGGAGGTTCCCGGGCGCGGCGATCCTGCGCCTGCCCATCCTGCCACTCCCGGGAACGGGACGTTCGGATGCTCCGTTGCAGTCGCTGGAGCGTCGCGGAAGAACCCGCGGCCTCGGGGACGGGAGCAGGGCATGGGGTTGTTCGACCGGCTGCGCGGTCGCCGCGCAGGAGGGGGCGCGAACCGGGACCGGCGCGGCACGCTGGACCGCGCGTCGGGTTCGGCCGACGTGGCCCACCTCGAGAGGTTCGTGGCCACCCGCCGCGGCGTCGAGGGGTACGTCGAACCGCGCACGGCGGTGACCGAGACGACGATCCTGCTGGTCGCCGCGGACGGGGAGTGGACGCGTCGGCGGATCGACGGTCCCGACGTCGCCCGGCGGCTGTCCCGCGACCTCGCGGTGCCCGTCTACGACGCCCAGGTCACCGGCTACCCCCAGCGGATGCGCGACTGGAACAAGGAAAACCCGTGAAGGGCCCCGTCACCGGGCGATGAGGTCCTCGATGGTGGCCAGCAGTGTCCGTACCGGCACCCCGGTGCCGCCCTTGGGCGTGTGACCCCACGGGGCCCCGGTGTTGTAGGCCGGCCCGGCGATGTCGATGTGCGCCCACGGCAGCCCGGCCGGCACGAACTCGGACAGGAAGTGGCCGGCGACGAGCATCCCGCCCATCCGATCGGCGTTGGCGTTGACCATGTCGGCGATCGGGGAGTCCAGCCCGCGGCGCAGCTCCGGCGGCAGCGGCATCGCCCACATCGGCTCCCCGCTGCGCCGGCTGGCCGCCACCACGGCGTCCCGCAGCTCGTCGCTGCCCATGACGCCCGCGGTCCGGGTGCCCAGCGCGACCAGCTGAGCGCCGGTCAGCGTGGAGGTCTCCAGCAGGTGGGCGGGGGAGTCCTCGACCGCGCGGGAGATCGCGTCGGCGAGCACCACCCGGCCCTCGGCGTCGGTGTTGGTGATCTCCACCTTCTTGCCATTGCGGAAGGTGACCACGTCCGCTGGGCGGTAGGCGGTGCCGCTGGGCAGGTTCTCCGCGATCGGCACGGTGGCGGTGACGTCCACCGGCAGGCCGAGCTCGGCGACCAGGCAGACGGTGGCGATCACCGCGGCGGCGCCGGCCATGTCGCTCTTCATGTCCTCCATGTGCGCCGCCGGCTTGATCGAGATGCCGCCGCTGTCGAAGGTGATGCCCTTGCCCACCAGTGCGACCGACGTCTTCGCCTTCTTGGCCCGGTACTCCAGTCGCAGCAGCCGCGGCGGACGGGCCGAGCCGGCGCCGACGGCCAGGATGCCGCCGTACCCACCGGCCGCCAGCGCCTTCTCGTCGAGCACCTCGACCGACAGTCCGGCCTTCTTGCCGGCGGCAGCGCCGCGGGCGGCGAGCTCGGCCGGGTACAGGTCGTTCGGCGGGGTGTTGACCAGATCGCGCACGAGGGCGACGGCGTCGGCGACGGCGCGCACCCGGGCCAGCGGCTCCTTGGCGGCGCCGGCGTCGGGGACGACGAGCTGGAAGGAGTCCGGCGGGGTGGGCCGCCCCGCGGGGAGGTCGGACTTGTAGGCGGTGAACTCGTACGCGCCGAGCAGCGAGCCCTCACCCACAGCGTGCAGCCGCTCGGCATCCGGCGTCCCGCCGACCGCGGCGAGCAGGGTGACGACCGCGCCCCGCCCGGTCAGGGCCCGGCTGGCCGCGCCGGCTGCCCGGCGCACCGCCTCGGGGGCGTACCCGCCGTCCGGCTGCGGCGTGCCGAGCCCGGCGACGGCCACCACCGGGAACGGGCCCTGCCCGAAGGTCGGCAGCTTGGTGACCTCGTCCTCGGCGCCCTTCGCCCCCAGGTCGGCGAGCGCGGCGAGCAGCCGTCCGCCCAGCAGCCGGTCGACGGCGTCAGCCCCGGGTGTGGTGAGCAGGCCGTCGGGCCCCTTGCCGACCCCGACGACCACGGCGTCGGCGGAGAGCTTCTCGAG
>JAOPVN010000365.1 GCA_025966175.1 Modestobacter sp.
GTTGACCACCAGGTCGTAGGCGTCCGACAGCGCCGCCCCCTTGTCCTCGGCGAACCGCTCCCGCCACTCCGGGGTCGGGGAGGTGAAGGGGTGGTGCATGAAGGTCCAGTCGCCGTCCTCGGTCTCCTCGAACATCGGGAAGTCCACGACGAACAGGAACGACCACGAGCCCGCGGGGATCAGCTCCAGCCGCTTGGCGACCTCGTTGCGGGCCGCACCGAGCAGCTCCTGCGAGGGGCGGCGCGCGCCGGCGGCGAAGAACACGGCGTCACCCGGCTGGGCACCGACGGCCTCGACCAGCCCGGCCCGCTCGGACTCGGAGATGTTCTTGGCCACCGGACCGCCCAGGGTGCCGTCCTCGCCGACCGTCACGTAGGCCAGGCCCTTGGCGCCCCGCGAGCGCGCCCAGTCCTGCCAGGCGTCGAACGCCCGCCGCGGCTGCGACCCGCCGCCGGGCATCACGATCGCGCCGACGTAGGGCGACTGGAACACCCGGAACGGCGTGTCGGCGAAGTAGGAGGTCAGCTCGGTCAGCTCGATGCCGAAACGCAGGTCCGGCTTGTCCGAGCCGAACCGGTCCATCGCCTCGCGGTAGGTCATCCGCGGGATCTCCGGGACGTCATAGGAGGCAAGCTCCCGCCACAGCTCCCGGACGACGTCCTCGGCCACGGCGAGCACGTCGTCCCGGTCGACGAAGCTCATCTCGAAGTCGAGCTGGGTGAACTCTGGCTGACGGTCGGCGCGGAAGTCCTCGTCCCGGAAGCAGCGCGCGATCTGGTAGTACCGCTCCAGGCCGCCGATCATCAGCAACTGCTTGAACAGCTGCGGCGACTGCGGCAGCGCATACCAGGAGCCGGGCTGCAGCCGGACCGGGACGACGAAGTCCCGCGCCCCCTCGGGCGTGGAGCGGGTCAGGTTCGGCGTCTCCACCTCGGTGAACCCGTGCCGGGCCATCACCCCGCGGGCGACCCGGTTGATCTCCGAGCGCAGCCGCAGCACCGACGCCGGGCCCTGCCTGCGCAGATCGAGGTAGCGGTAGCGGTAGCGGACGTCATCGCCGGCGGCCTGCGGCGTCTCGATCGGGAAGGGCAACGGCGCCGACGCCGACAGCACCTGCAAGGTCGAGGCCACGACCTCGATCTCCCCGGTGGGCAGCTCGGGGTTCTCGTTGCCAGCGGGCCGACGCTGCACCTCCCCGGTCACCAGCACGCAGTACTCGGCGCGCAGGTGATGCGCCTCCTCCTCCCGGACGACGACCTGGGCGTAGCCCGAGGCGTCGCGCAGGTCGAGGAAGACGACCCCGCCGTGGTCACGCCGGCGGGCGACCCAGCCGGCGAGGGTGACCGTGGAACCGGCGTCGGTCGCGCGCAGCGTGCCGGCGTCGTGGGTGCGGAGCAAGGGAGTGCCTTTCAGAGAGGGGAGATCACCAGCGGTCGTGCACGTGCGCGCGGATGCGCTCGTCGTACACCCGCTCGAGGTCGGCGAGCTGGGAATCGGTCACGGGAGCCAGCGAGGCGGCGGCCACGTTGCCGAGCACCTGCTCGACGTTGCGGGCGCCGGGGATGACCGTGGTGATGCCGGGCTGGTCGATCACCCAGCGCAGCGCGAACGCGGCGGTGGAGACGTCCGGCCCGGCGATCGCGGCGACCTCGCGGGCCGCGGAGACGCCGACGTCGAAGGGCACGCCGGCGAAGGTCTCCCCCACGTCGAAGGACTCGCCGTTGCGGTTGAAGTTCCGGTGGTCGTCAGCGGCGAAGGTCGTGTCGGTGGAGTACGTGCCCGACAGCAGCCCGCTGGCCAGCGGGACGCGGGCCAGGATGCCCACCTGGGCACGCTGCGCGGCCGGCAGCAGCTCCTCCAGCGGCTTGCGGCGGAAGACGTTGAGAATTACCTGGATCGACTGCACGCCCGGGTGCTGCAGCGCGGTCAGCCCTTCGGCGACGGTCTCCACGGAGATGCCGTAGGCGGCGATCGCCTGCTCCTCGACGAGGGCGTCGAGGGTCTCGTACACCCGCTCGTCGGAGTAGACGGCCGGCGGCGGGCAGTGCAACTGCACCAGGTCGAGGGTGTCCACCCCCAGGTTGCGCCGCGAGCGGTCGATCCAGGCGCGCAGGTGCCGCGGGGTGTACTGCTCGGCGGTGAACGGGTCGGCGCGGCGGCCGGCCTTGGTGGCCACGAACGGTCGGTCCGAGCGAGGTGCCAGCGCCTTGCGGATGCGCTCCTCGGAGCGGCCGTCGCCGTAGACGTCGGCGGTGTCCAGCAGGGTCACCCCGGCGTCCAGTGCGGCCTCGAGGACGTCGGCGGCGGCGTCCTCGGTGACGTCACCCCAGTCACCACCGAGCTGCCAGGTGCCCAGGCCGACGACCGACACGTCGGCGCCCGTCCGACCGAGGGGACGCTGCTCCATGGAAGTCACCGGTTCACCGTCGCACGCACGGCCTCGAACAGCTCGGCCAGGGGGACGGCGGACTGCTCGCCGGTGCGCAGGTCCTTGAGCTGCGCGACGCCCTCGGCCAGGTCGCGGTCGCCGACGACCACCGCGTGCGAGGCGCCGGACCGGTCCGCGGCCTTCATCGCGCCCTTGAGCCCGCGGTCGCCGTAGACGGTGTCCGCGGAGACCCCGGCCTGCCGTAGCTGCCCGACCAGGCGGACGGCGAGCTTCTTGGCCTCGGCACCGAGCGGCACGACGAAGGCCTGC
>JAOPVN010000381.1 GCA_025966175.1 Modestobacter sp.
CGACGCCACCCATCCCTTCGCCGCGCAGATCACCGCCTCGGCCGCCACCGCCGCGGCCGCGCACGGCACCCCGCTGCTGCGGCTGCAGCGCCCCGGCTGGGCGCCGCAGCCCGGGGACACCTGGCGATTTGTCGACACGTTGACCGAGGCGGCGCAGGCGGTCGCCGGGTACGGCAGCGTCTTCCTCACCACCGGCCGCCAGGGCGTACAGGCCTTCGCCGACCTGCCGGGCCGGGTGCTGGTCCGCTCGGTCGATCCGCCCGACGAGCCGCTGCCGGCCGGGGCGACGCTGCTGCTGGACCGCGGGCCGTTCAGCGTCGACGACGAGCTGGCGCTGCTGCGCGAGCACGCGGTGGACGTCGTCGTCACCAAGGACTCCGGAGGGCACATGACCGAGGCGAAACTGACCGCCGCGCGCGAGCTGAGGCTGCCGGTCGTGCTGGTCCGGCGTCCGCCGCTGCCGGCCGGCGTGCCGGTCGTCGCGACGGTCGAGGACGCGCTGGCCTGGTTGAAGGACCCGCCCCTCCCCACGCCTCCAGAAGGACCCTCGTTCCCTCTCCCCTCGCGAGCGCGGGGGAGCCTCCGACGAGGGCCGGCGGGCCCCTGGGGCGGGCCGTGAGCCGGCTGGTGCTCTTCGACATGGACGGCACGCTGGTCGACTCGACACCGGGCATCTGGGCCTCGATCCGGTTCGCCGCCACCGAGCTCGGGCTGCCGGAGCCGACGGCGGGGCAGCTGCGCGCGATGGTCGGGCCGCCGCTGCAGGACGGCTTCGCCGGGTCCTTCGGCCTGACCGGGGACGACGTCGACGGGGCGGTGGACGCCTACCGCGCGCACTACGAGGCCGGCGCGATGTTCGACGCCGCCGTCTACCCCGGGATCCCCGAGCTGCTGGTCGGGCTGCGGGCCGACGGTGCCACCCTCGCCGTGGCCACCAGCAAGCCGGAGCCGTTGGCGGTGCGGATCCTGGAGCACGTCGGCCTGCTCGGGGAGTTCGCGAGCGTGCACGGGGCGACGCTGGACGGCGCCGTGCGGCACAAGGACCAGGTCGTCGGTGCCGCGCTCGGCGCGCACCCGGACGGCGAGCGGCCGGTGCTGGTCGGAGATCGGTCGCACGACGTCCTGGGCGCCCGCGCGCACGGGCTGCCGTGCATCGGCGCGGGCTGGGGTCCGGCGCTGCCGGGGGAGCTCGCCGCGGCAGGTGCGGCCGCCGTCGTCGCCACCCCGGCCGAGGTGCCCGCCGCACTCGCGGCGCTCTGACTGCTCGGTCCGCGGTCCGGCGGACCGGCCGCTCGGGGCATTGCTGGGAGGACGCCGACGGGTGAGCGCGCGGCGTCCCGGGCAAGATCCGGGGATGACCACCCCGATCGGGCTGCCGGACGCCCTCCAGCGGCTGCGCGACCAGGTCGCCGCGGCCCCGCTGGGCCTGGCCACCACCGGGCGCGATGCCGCCGCCCGCACCGCCCGCGCCGTCGTCGACCAGGTCGACGACTACCTGTTGCCCCGGCTGCGCGACCTGGACGCCCCGCTGCTCACCGTCGTCGGCGGCTCGACCGGCGCGGGCAAGTCGACGCTGGTCAACAGCCTGCTGGGCGCCCAGGTCACCACCGCGGGGGTGCTCCGGCCGACGACGCGCTCGCCGGTGCTGGTCTGCTCTCCCGCCGACCAGGCCGCCTTCTCCGGCGACCGGGTGCTGCCCGGCCTCGCCCGCACCACCGGCGACGGGGACACCACCAGCGGGCTGCGGCTGGTCGTCACCGACGCGCTCCCGCCCGGGCTGGCCCTGGTCGACGCCCCCGACGTCGACTCGGTGGTGGAGGCCAACCGGGAGCTGGCCGGGCAGCTGCTGGGCGCGGCGGACCTGTGGGTGTTCGTGACGACGGCGGCCCGCTACGCCGACGCCGTCCCCTGGGACCTGCTGCGGACGGCGCAGGAGCGGGGCACCGCGCTCGCCGTCGTGCTCGACCGGGTGCCGCCCGAGGCGGTCGGTGAGGTGGCCGATGACCTGGCCGGGATGCTGTACCGGGGCGGGCTGGCCGGCGCCCGGCTGTTCGTCATCGAGGAGCGGCCGCTGGTCGACGGGTACCTGCCCGAGGACCAGGTCGGCCCGCTCCGGCAGTGGCTGCACGGGCTCGCCGCCGACCAGGAGCAGCGCGCCGCCGTCGTCCGGCAGACCCTGGCCGGCGCACTGGAGAGTCTCGGCGGCCGGATCGACGCCGTCGTCGCCGGTGTCCAGGAGCAGGCGACCGCCGCCGAGGCGCTGCGCGCCGCGGCCGACGCCGCCTACGCGCGCGCCCGGGCGGCGGTCGACGAGGGGGTCGGCAACGGCAGCCTGCTGCGTGGCGAGGTGCTCGCCCGCTGGCAGGAGTTCGTCGGCACCGGGGAGTGGATGCGCAGCCTGCAGGGGCAGGTGGGGCGGTTGCGCGACCGGATGACCGCGGCGCTGACCGGCCGTCCCAACCCCGCCGACGACCTGCAGGGCGCACTGGAGTCCGGCGTCGAGCTGCTGCTGCGCGCCGAGGCCGACCGGGCCGCGGAGAAGACGGTGACCAGCTGGCGGTCGCTGCCCGGCGGCATCG
>JAOPVN010000384.1 GCA_025966175.1 Modestobacter sp.
CACTCGTTCGCGACCTTGTCGGCATCGTTGGCTCGCGGGTCGCCGATGTGCCAGCCGTGCAGCTCACGCCCCCGCTTGCCCAGGGGGTCCTCGCGGCTCTGGTCCGGCCCGGCGACGAAGCCGTCCATCGAGATCGACATGTGGCAGGTGGTGTCCGGCACCGCAACCTCCTGAGTGACTGCGACGTGCAAGCGGTCGTGCGGACGGTAGCGGGTGATGGCAAACCGCAAGTGCTCCTCAGCGCGCTGGGAAATGGACCCATCGCGTCGCCCTTGTTTGCCGAACTCACGCCACCCTGAGTACGGCAGCACGATGAGGTCTGCGTACAGATCCGGTGCTGGGTGCGGTGCTGCTGGGCCCGGGATGTCGATCAAACCGACAGATCGGCGCTCTCGGTGTCGACCTGCCCAGGGGCAGGCCACCCAGGTTCATCCCCAGCAGGCGGTTCGGCTGCGCCATCGCCTCGGCGTACGCCGGGTCGGAGGGCCGGAGCACGCCGGCCTGCTTCGGGCTGGGAGCGACAGCCGCACGGAGACCTGCTGCAGTTCCCTCCGGCGGCCGACAGCGATCACGAGCTGGAGGCCCCGGCGGCGTGCCGGCTCGTATCGCGTTCCGCTGGAGGTCGAGCACCAGCCGGGGTGTGCAGGCGCGCGAGACGCAGATCATCATGCAGTCGTTCGCGGCCTTCTCATCCTCGTCCAGCACGGAGTCGCGGTGGTCGGGGACCCCCCTCGAGGACGGCGGTCTCGCGGGTGGTCGACGACGTGTGGAGGTCCTCCACCGTGCACAGCCGGCCGGCGCCCTCCCCCAGCTCGGCCGGTCCCAGATCTCGGCCGACGAGGCCAGCCGGAACCCGCTCATTCCTCGTCCCGGTCGAGCCGCACCGCCTGGCCGACCCGGGCGGACTCCGCCGCGGCCAGGGCGATCACCAGTGCCGCCCGGGCGTCCAGACCGGTCACCGGCGCCGGCGTCCCGGTGCACACCGCCTCGACGAAGGCCTCGAGCTCGGCGGTGTACGCGTCCCCGAAGAGCTCCTGGTCCCCGCGGACGGTGTCGACCACCCGTCCGTCGGCGCCGGAGAAGGTCATCCCGGTGCGCCGTCCGTCGCCCATCGTCGCCATGCCGCCGGAGCCGAGGACCTCGGCCCGCACGTCGTAGCCGTAGGCGGCCTCGAAGCAGGCCTCCGCCGTGCCCACCGCCCCGTTGCTGAAGCGCACGGTCACGACGGCGGTGTCCACCAGACCGCGCTCCCGCCAGTCCGGCTCGACGAGTGCGTCGGCCACGGCGAAGACCTCGACCGCCTCGGTACTGGGGTTCAGGAAGCGCAGGGTGTCGAAGTCGTGGATCAGCGTCTCCAGGAAGATCGTGTCCGGCGGCACCCGGGCGGGGTCGAAGCCGCCGGGATCGCGGGTCACCGACCGCAACAGCCGGGGCGTGCCCAGGGTCCCGTCGTCCAGCAGTGCGCGGGCGGCCACCCAATCGGCCGCGAACCGCCGGTTGAAGCCCACCTGCAGCACGACGCCCGTGCTGCCGACCACGTCGATCACCCGGTCGGCGTCGGCGAGGCTGACCGCCATCGGCTTCTCGCAGAACACGTGCTTGCCCGCGAAGGCGGCGGCGACCACGAGGTCGGCGTGCGCGCGTGCCGGTGCGGCGATGACGACGGCGTCCACCTCCGCGTCGTCCCACAGCTGGGCCGCGTCGGTGCAGGCCCGGGCGCCGAGTGGGCCGGCGAGCCGCTCGGCCGCCCCCGGCGCCGGATCGGCGATGGCGACCAACCGCGCACCGGGCAGCCGACGGGCCAGCGTCTCGGCGTGGAAGGCGCCCATCCGCCCCGAGCCGATCACCGCCACACCCACCGGCCGGTCGGCCGCACTCCCGCCGGTCACGCGCGGACGGACAGCGGTAGGTGCGACCAGACGTACATGCCGGGCGTGGTCGGGTGGCGCACGGGCGCTCCGGCGAGGGCGTAGTTCCCGAGAACGGGCAGCGCCTCCTCGGCCGCGATCGTGACCTCCCGTCGGGCCAGTGGCGCGCCCGGACAACCGTGCCGGCCCGCGCCGAAGCCGAGGTGACGCAACCGCCCGCGGGTCACGTCGTAGACGTCCGGGTCCGGGAAGTGCCGTGGGTCGCGGTTCGCCGCGCCGTAGACCAGCACCACCCGCCCACCTGCCGGGATCGTCACCCCGTGCAGGGTGACCTCGCGGGCGGTCGTGCGACCCACCAGCTGGAGCGGGGTCGCGTACCGGATGGTCTCCTCGATGGCGGCCGGGATCAGCGCGGGGTCGCGCTGGAGGAGAGCGCGCTGGTCGGGGTTCTCGGCCAGCAGCTTGAACAGCGTGCCGGTGAGTCCCGCGGTGCTCTCCACGCCGCCCAGGAACAGCACCATCATCAGGCCGAGGGCCTCCGAGGTGGGCCGGAGGTGTTCGTCGGCGAACCGCACCCCGTCGATGTCGGCCTGCACGATGCGGGTGACCAGGTCCTCGCGGGGATGCCGCCGGCGCTCCTCCAGCAGCCGGACGAAGTAGTCCTGGATGCCGGCCGTCGCGGCCTTCGCCACCGGGGTGAGCCGGGCGTCGTCGGGGCGGCGGTCCTTGAGCTCGTGGACCCACCGCTCCAGCTGCTCCCGGCCCTCCTCCCGGGCGCTGGGCAGGCCCAGCACGTCGAAGAACACCTCGTTCGGCATCGGCCAGGCCAGCTCCTGGGCGAGGTCGACCTCACTGCGCCCGGGCCACGACCCGATGAGGTCCCGGACCACCCGCCGGATGCCGGGGTCCTGGGCGGCGATCCGGCGCGGCAGGAAGTGCGGCTGCACGATCCGGCGGACCTGGTCGTGCCGGGGGTTGTCGAGGTCGGGGAGGAACCCCGGGCCGCTCTGGTCCTTCGCGGTGTCGTCGATGTCGATGCCCTCGTAGCTGAGGAACGTGTCCGGATCGGTGGCCGCCGCCCGGACGTCGTCGTAGCGGGAGAGCGCCCACCACCCCCACTTCTCGCTGTGGAACACCGGCGCCTGGTCCTGCATCCACCGGTACACCGGGAACGGATCGGCCTGGAACGCGACGCTGAACGGGTCGTACTCGGTGCCGGTCAGCGACACGTCGTCGTCCTCTCCCGGGGTCGGGCCGGCCCGGTCGCGCTCTCCCGGCCGCCCCGCGCGGCCGGGAGAGCGCGGTGCAGGTCAGCGCTTCAGCTCGTGCGAGAGCTCGGCGAGCTCCTGGCCACCGGCCATCTCCGCGGTCAGCTCCTCGAGCGTGACCTCCGACCGCTTCTTGTCCAGCACCCGCCGGCCGAG
>JAOPVN010000432.1 GCA_025966175.1 Modestobacter sp.
GGCACCGCCTCCACCGCCTCGGTGGTGGCCAGCGCGACGACCGGCATGCCCAGGTGCATCGCCTCCAGCAGCGACAGACCCAGCGAGGTCCACCGCACCGGGTGCACGTACACCCGGCGGCGGGCCAGCTCGGCGTGCATCGCGGCCTGCGGCGGGTCCTCGTGCAACGCGACCCGAGCGGGGTCGAGGTCGTAGCGCTCGTGCAGCCCGGACAGGCCCATGCCGAAGACGTCCAGCGGCGCAGCGTCGGCCAACAGCGGAAGCAGGTCACCGCCGGTGTACCGGCCGCGGCGGACCGGCTCGTTGACCACGATCCCGGCCCGGGCCAGCTCACCGGTGTAGCGCTCGCCGGGGTCGACGATGCCGTGCTCGATCACGACGGCCGGCGCGGACCCGTTGTCGTAGAACAACTCGTTGAAGTAGGTGACGTGCGCGATCGGGATCTCGGCCTGGTCGGCCAGCGGGTGCCTCGTGTTGGGCACGGCGCCGTCTGGAGCGTTGTGCTCCAGGAAGACGGCGGGCAGGTCGCGGCCGGGTTCGCGGCCCAGCCACTCCCGCACCAGCTCGAGGTCGCGGGGGCGCTGCAGCACGACGACGTCGACGTCGGTGTCCCGCAGCTGCTCGGGGGTGACCTCGCGAGCCGACGCGGGCCAGTCCCAGGTGCGGGCCCGGCCGAGGCCGTCGGGGCCGCGGTCGGGGACGACCGGGATCAGGTACTCGTGCTGCCCCTGGACGAATCCCGTCGTCCACGAGCCGTGCACGTGCCAGAGCAGGACCTTCACGCAGTGACCACCTTCTCGACTGCGGCAACGACGTCGGCGGGGCTGACCGACATGAGACAGGGGTGTCCGGGCACCGGGCACTCGCGGGCCCGGGTGTCGCGGCAGGGTGCGGACTGGTCGCCGAGCAGCACGGTCGGGACGCCGTAGGGCGCCCACCGCACGGCCGGCACGACCGGGGAGAACAGCGAGACGACGGGGGTGCCGACGGCGGCGGCGAGGTGCGCCGGGCCGGTGTTGCCGACGACGATCGCCGCGGCGCCGTCCAGCAGCGCCGCCATCTCGGCCAGCGTCGTCGCCCCGCCGAGGTCCACGCCGCGGGTGCCGGCGACGGTGGCGGTGAGCTCCCGCTCCCCCGGCCCGCCGGTGACCAGCACCCGCCAGCCGGCGTCGGACAGCGCCTCGACAGCCTCCGCGCACCGCTGCGCCGGCCAGGCGCGGGCGGGCACCGAGGCGCCCGGGTGGAGCACCACGTACGGACCGGGCTGCTCGACCGGCGGCAGCGGCCGGCGGACGGCGAGCCGTCCGTCGTCACCGGCGGGCAGGTCGAACCCGGCGGCGCGGGCGAGGGACAGCGCGCGCTCGGGCTCGGGGAGGTCGTCGTCCACGTCGTACCGGACGTCGAGCAGCGAGCCGGGGTAGTCGACGCTGATCGCGCTCAGCCGCGCGACGCCGGCCAGCCGCAGGACGAGCGCCAGCGGCAGCGGCGACTGGTGGAAGGACGTGGAGATGACGGCCTCGTCGACGCCCAGCGCCCGCACCCGGTCGGTCAGCGCCGCGAGGTCGGCGGGGTCGACCGGCGGCGGATCGCCGTCGATCCACGGGCAACGCCAGGTGAGCACCTCGTCGACGCCCGGGAGCAGCTCCGCAGCGGCGGTCCCCTGCGGGCTGGCGAGGAACACCACCCGGTCGGCCCCGGTGGCGACCGCCCGCACGAGCGGTCCCTGGAGCAGCACGTCGCCGGCGTTGTCGAGCCGGGCGACGAGCACCGTGCGACTCACCAGTCGCCGTCCAGCACGTCCCCGACCGCGTCGGCCAGGGTGGCGGCCCGGCGGGCGGCGGCGGTGACCTCGGCGGGCCGGGTGACCGGCGTCGGCACGATGATGCCGACCGCACCGGCGGCCTCGGCCGCGCCGACGTCGGCGCCGATGTCGCCGATGACGACGCAGCGGGCCGGGTCGACGCCGAGCTCGGCGCAGGCGGCCTTGACCATGCCGGGAGCGGGCTTGCGGCAGGCGCAGCCGTCGTCGGGGCCGTGCGGGCAGACCTGCACGGTGTCGAACGGGCCGAGCAGCTCGGCGACCCGGCCGTTGACCGCATCGGCCTGGTCCCGGGTGATCATCCCGCGGCCGATCCCGGACTGGTTGGTGACCAGCCCGATCCGGACGCCGCGGGCGCGCAGCGCGTCCAGCGCCTCGCGCGCGCCGTCGACGGGACGGACCAGCGCCGGGTCGCCGTTGTAGGGGACGTCGTGCACGAGGGTGCCGTCGCGGTCGAGGAGCACCAGGTCGGGCAACCCGCGCCAGCGGGGAACGGCGCGGTGCTGCACCGCGCCGCGCAGGAAGTGCCAGGTGGCCAGCGGCGGGATGAGGGCCGATGTGACGGCCATGGTCGCGACTTCGGCCCGGTCGCGCGGGCCGGGGGCGATCCGGGCCCAGGCGAACTCGGCGGTACCGGCCGCCCAGGCCAGCGCGGCCAGCGCCGCGGTCCGAGGACGCCGGGCGGCGGTCAGGCCGACGGCGGCGAGCGCTGC
>JAOPVN010000392.1 GCA_025966175.1 Modestobacter sp.
GTGAGCTTCCCGGTGAAGGTGTTCTGCTGGCTGACGTGGTAGCTGCCCAGCAGGGTCAGCGGTCCGTACCGACCGGCCAGGGTCACCTCGACCCCGTGGCCGAAGGCGGGCCGCGGCCGGGGCAGGGTCACCCCCGCCCCGGCAAGGACCGGCCACAACGCCGTCCACCCGAAGCCGCCGAGGACGACGACGACCCGCAGCCGCGGCAGCAGTGCCAGCTCCCGCGCCAGCCACGGTGAGCAGGTGTCCCGCTCCTCGGGGGTGGGGGCGTTGGCCGGCGGGGCGCAGCGCACCGCGGCGCACACCCGGACGTCGGTGAGCTCCAGGCCGTCGCCGATGTGCGTGGACGTCGGCTGGTTGGCCAGGCCGGCCCGCCACAGCGCGGCGAAGATCCAGTCGCCGCTGCGGTCGCCGGTGAAGACCCGCCCGGTGCGGTTGCCGCCGTGCGCGGCCGGCGCCAGCCCGACGACGGCGATCCGGGCGTCGACCGGCCCGAGGCCCGGCACGGGGCGACCCCAGTACTCCTCCTCGCGGAACGAGGCGCGCTTGACCTGGGCCACCTCCTCCCGCCAGGAGACCAGCCGGGGACAGGCGCGGCAGCCGGAGATCCGCTCGTCGAGGACGGCGAGCGTCCGGGTGCCGGCGGCGCCGCGCAGCACGCCGGCCGCGCTGCGGGTGACGGGGAAGCCGTCGGCGTCGCGTGCCACGTCCCTCAGCAGACCACGACGGTTCCCCCGGGTGGCAGGGAGCCCCGGGCGAGGCATGATCACGGGGTGCGACAGACGAAGACGCCGAAGGTGAAGACCCCGCTGCTGTACAAGCTGCTCGGCCCGGCGCTGGCCATCCCGGCCGGCATCGTGGTGAAGAAGACCGCCGACACCGCCTGGCTCAAGGTCCGCGGGTACCCGCCGCCGAAGAACCCGGCCGCTCCCGGTGTCACCTGGCCCGACGCGCTGGCCTGGGCCGCGGTCTCCGGCGTGCTGTACGCCTCCGGCCGGCTGGTCGCCGCCCGCGGGGCCGCAGCGGTCTACGAGAAGGTGACCGGGAAGCTGCCGCCCGGCGTCAACGCCGACAGCGCCGCCTGAGGCCCGCTCCCGGGCACCACCCCGAGCCTGCGAGGGGTGGGGAGGAGTGGGTCCTTCTTCAGCCGCGGGCCAGCCGCAGCGCGATGCCGTCGAGGATGTCGTGCTCGCTGACCACGACCTCCTCCAGGTCGAAGGCGTCCATGATCACCCGCAGCACCAGCGCGCCGGCCCCGATCACGTCGACCCGGCCCGGGTGCATGACGGGTGACGCCGCCCGCTTCGCCCGGGTGGCGGTGAGCAGACCCGCGGTGACCGCTCGGACGGCGGCCACCGGGATCCGCGAGCCGTGGATGGCGACCGGGTCGTAGGCCGGCAGCCCGAGCGCGAGGGCGGCCACCGTCGTCACCGAGCCCGCCAGCCCGACGAGGGTGGCGGCCTCACCCACCGGTACGTCCGCGGCGACCAGCTCCAGGGCCGCCCGCACGTCGGCCTCGGCCGCCTGCACCTCGTCCGGGGGCGGTGGGTCGCTGTGCAGGTGCCGCTCCGTCAGCCGCACGCAGCCGACGTCCACCGAGCGTGCGGCGCGCACCCCACCGGCGTCGCCGAGCACGAACTCGGTCGACCCGCCGCCGATGTCGACCACCAGGAACGGCGGGCGGGGCGCTTCGGCGCCGTGCGCCCGGGCCGCGGCTGCCAGCGAGGCGGTCGCGCCCAGGTAGGAGAGCTCCGCCTCCTCGACGCCGGGCACGACGTCGGGCAGCTGGCCCAGCGTCGCGATCACCATCGCCTCGAAGTCCGCCCGGTTGGCGGCGTCCCGGGTGGCGCTGGTGGCGACCATCCGCACTCGCTCGACGCCCAGCTCGCGGGCCTGGGCGGCGTACTCGGCCAGCACGAGGCGGGTGCGCTCGATCGCCTCCGGCGCCAGGCGGCCGGTGGCGTCGACCCCCTGGCCCAGCCGCACCACCTCCATCCGGCGCAGCAGGTCGGTGTGCGCACCCTCGGCCGGGACGTCGGCCACCAGCAGCCGGATCGAGTTGGTGCCGCAGTCGATGGCAGCGACGCGGGTCATGCCGGGTCCCGCACGTCGGCCGGGTCCTGCGGGGACGGCTGGGCGCAGGGGCCGGCGGCCCACCACTCCCCCATCTCGGCGACCGCCCGGTCGCCGATCGGGTTGACCCCGGGGCCGGCGGCCAGCGCGTGCCCGGCCAGTGCGTGCAGGCACTTCACCCGGTCCGGCATGCCGCCGGCGGTGGCCCGGGTGGGCAGCACGTCCCGGCCGTCGCGGGTGGCCAGGTACGACTCGTGCGCCGCGCGGTACCCCGCGGCCAGCTCCGGGTCGGTCGCCAGCTCCTCCTGCCACACCCGCATCCGCCCGGCCGACTCCAGCCGGCTAGCGGCTGCGGTCGCCCGCGGGCAGGTCAGGTAGTACAGCGTCGGGAACGGGGTGCCGTCCTCCAGCCGGGGGGAGGTCTCCACCACGTCGGGCTGTCCGCAGGGGCAACGGTGCGCCACCCCGACCAGCGCGCGCGGCGGGCGGCCGAGCTGGCGGGCGATGACGGCGCGCTCGGCGGCGGTGACCGGCGGAGAGGCCGGGGCGGCGGACGGCGCGGGGTCGGGACTCACCCGACGAGTCTGCGGGAGCGCCTCGGGCTGTCGCGCACGGCCCCCTGGCGAGGTGCTGGAACGGCCCCCTCGCAGGGCCCAGCCGCGAGCCGGAGAGGTGCTGAAACGGCCCCCTGGCGAGGTGCTGGAACGGCCCCCTCGCAGGGCCCCACCGCGAGCCGGAGAGGTGCTGAAACGGCCCCCTGGCGAGGTGCTGGAACGGCCCCCTCGCAGGGCCCCACCGCGAGCTTGCGAGTGGTGGGGGGCGAGGGGGTCCTTCAACCGTCGGCGGCCGCGACCGAGCCGAGCAGCCCCTCGTACCAGGGCACCGGGGCCTGCTGGTCGGCGGCGGCGGCCGGCGCCGCGGCCGTGTCGCCGGGGTCTCCGGCGTCGCCCACGATGACCAGCCGGTCACCGGGCAGCACGTAGGTGAGCCGCTCGCGTGCCTGCTGGGCGATGTACGCGGGGTCGGACTGCCGGTCGAGCTCGGCCTGCAGCTCAGCGGCCCGCTGGGACAGCTGGTCGTGCTCGGCGGCGAGCTGGGCGAGCTCCTGACGGCCGGCCACGTACTGGCGCAACGGACCGGCCAGGGTCAGCGCGAGGAGCAGCAGCATGGCCCCGAGCAGCACGGCCCGGCCGGTGAACCGGGGGCCCCGGCGCGGGGTCGTGCTGCGGGCCGGGCGGCGGGTGGTGCGCCGTCCGGGCCGGCTGTC
>JAOPVN010000441.1 GCA_025966175.1 Modestobacter sp.
CAGGAGGGCGCCCGGGCCTTCGCCGAGAAGCGCGCCCCCGTCTGGCGCGGGGCCTGATCCGCATCGGGTGACGCGGCCGCGCTGACCCCGGACAGCACCCCGTGGGGCAGCAGCAGCCGGCCCACCGCGCGCGCCCGCACCACGTGACTCGGCGGGAGCGGGAGTCGCGCGCGGCGGTTTGTCCCCAGGCGGGTCGCGGGCAGGACGGTGCCGTGGACACCTCGATCTCCCTGCGCGTCGACGGGGCGCAGGCCGCGCTCACCGTCGACACCCGCACCACCCTGCTGGACGCCCTGCGCGACAGGCTGCGCAACACCAGCCCGAAGAAGGGCTGTGACCACGGTCAGTGCGGCGCGTGCACCGTGCTGCTCGACGGCCGGCGGGTCAACAGCTGTCTGGTGCTGGCGGTCACCGCCGACGGCGCGGAGGTGACGACGTCGAACGGGCTGGCCACCGACGGGCAGCCGCACCCGCTGCACCGTGCCTTCGTCGAGTACGACGCCTACCAGTGCGGCTACTGCACGCCGGGGCAGATCTGCTCGGCCGCCGGGGTGTTGGCCGAGGCCGCGCAGGGCTGGCCCAGCCACGTCACCGGGGACCTGACCGCCGAGTCCACCGAGCTCAGCGACGCCGAGATCCGCGAGCGGATGGCCGGCAACCTCTGCCGGTGCGCCGCCTACGCGCACATCGTCCCGGCCGTCGCCGAGGTCGCCGCAGCGCAGGGGGTCCGGCGGTGAGGGAGTTCCGGTACGAGCGGGCCGAGGACGTCGCCGGCGCCGTCGCCACGCTGGCGGCCGCGCCCGAGGGGGCGTTCCTGGCCGGCGGGACCAACCTGGTCGACCTGATGAAGCTGGGCGTGGCCACCCCCGACGTCCTCGTCGACGTCCGGGAGCTGACGTCCACCGAGGTCGAGGAGCGGCCGGACGGCGGGCTGCGCATCGGTGCGGCGGTGCCCAACGCCGACCTCGGTGCCGACCGTCGGGTCCGCGAGCGGTACCCGGTGCTCGCCTCGGCGCTGCTGTCGGCGGCCTCCGGGCAGCTGCGCAACCGGGCCACCACCGGCGGCAACCTGCTGCAGCGCACCCGGTGCGGCTACTTCACCGACGTCACCAAGCCCTGCAACAAGCGCCGGCCGGGCAGCGGCTGCGGCGCTCTGCGGGGCCTGCACCGCAACCACGCGATCCTCGGCCAGACGCTGGAGGGCCCCGGTGCCTGCATCGCCACCCACCCCTCGGACATGGCCGTGGCGATGGTCGCCCTGGACGCGGTCGTGCAGGTGGTCGGGCCCGACGGCATTCGCAGCATCCCGATCGCCGAGCTGCACCGGCTGCCGGGGGACGACCCCTCCCGGGACACCACGCTGCGGCACGGTGAGCTGATCACCGCCGTCGACCTGCCTCCGCTGCCCGCCGGCACGCGGTCGGCGTACCGCAAGGCCCGCGACCGGGCGTCCTTCGCCTTCGCGCTGGTGTCCGTCGCCGCAGCGCTGCGCGTCGAGGACGGCGTCGTGCACGACGTGCGGCTCGCGCTGGGCGGGGTGGCGCACATGCCCTGGCGAGCCACGGCCGCCGAGGAGGTGCTGCGCGGGCTGCCGCCCACCGAGGTGTCCTTCCGTGCGGCCGCGCAGGCCGAGCTGGCCCGGGCCGCGCCGCTGCGGGACAACGCCTTCAAGGTGCCGCTGGCCGGGAACCTGATCACCCGCACGCTGCTGGACCTCGTGGAGGGAACCCGATGACCACCACCGACCGGGTCGTCGGCGCGGGCGTCGACCGGATCGACGGGCCGGCGAAGGTCCGCGGCACCGTGCCGTACGCCTACGAGCACCACGGCGCCGACGAGCCGGTCACGTATCTGGCCGCGGTGCAGAGCACGGTCAACCGCGGCCGGATCACTCGCATCGACGGCAGTCGGGCGCTGGCGATGCCGGGGGTGCTCGTCGTCCTCACGCACGAGAACGCGCTGCGGCTGTCCGCGGACCTGTCCACCGACCTCGGCGTGCTGCAGACCCCCGACGTGCACTATCAGGGGCAGGTGGTCGCCGTCATCGTCGCCGAGACGCCGGAGGTCGCCCGGGCCGCCGTCGGGGCGGTCGAGGTCGGCTACGACGCGCAGCCGCCGGACGTGCGGCTGTCGGCCGACCGCGACGACCTGTACGCCCCCGAGGAGCTGATGGCCGGGTTCGAGACCGACTCGGTCGTCGGCGACGTCGACGGCGCCCTGGCTGCCGCCGCCGTCACGATCGACGCGACGTACGAGACCCCGACCCAGCACAACAACCCGATCGAGATGCACTGCACCGTGGCCCGGTGGGACGGCGACCAGCTGACCATGTGGGACGCCAACCAGGGGCCGCACAACATCCTCAACGACGTCGTCGAGGGCTTCTCCCTGCAGCCGGACCAGGTGCAGTTCCTCTCGCCCTACGTCGGCGGCGCGTTCGGCTCCAAGGCCTTCACCCACCCGCACCAGATGCTGGCGGTGATGGCCGCCCGCGTCGTCGGCCGGCCGGTGGCCTTCGAGCTGAGCCGCCAGCAGATGTTCTCCCTGGTCGGGCACCGGACGCCGACGATCCAGCGGGTGCGCCTGGGTGCCGACCCCGAGGGCCGGCTGACCGCGATCTCCCACGAGGTCGTCGAGCACACCGCACGGATCAGCGAGTTCGCCGAGCAGACCGCCACCGCGACCCGGGTGATGTACGCGGGGGAGCACCGGCGCACCACGCACCGGCTGGCCAGGCTCGACGTCCCGCCGCCGACGATCATGCGCGCGCCGGGGGAGACCCCGGGCATGTTCGCGCTGGAGTCGGCGATGGACGAGCTGGCGGTGGCGCTGGGCATCGACCCGGTCGAGCTGCGGATCCGCAACGAGCCGGCCCAGGACCCGGAGAAGCACGTGCCGTGGAGCAGCCGCAACCTGGTGCAGTGCCTGCGCACCGGCGCCGAGCGGTTCGGCTGGGCCGGGCGGGACCTGCGGCCGCGGCAGCGCACCGAGGGGCGCTGGCTGGTGGGTACCGGCGTCGCCGCCGCGACCTACCCGGCGCGACGACGCAAGGCGGAGTGCCGGATCTCGGTCGACGGCCGCGGCCGGTACACCGTGGAGATCGACGGCTCCGACATCGGCACGGGGGCGTGGACGGCGCTGACCCAGATCGCCGCGGACGCGCTGGGGACCGACATGGCCTCGGTGCAGCTGCGGATCGGGGACAGCCGGTTGCCCTTCGCCGGCGGTGCGGGTGGCTCGACCGGCACCGCCTCGTGGGGGTCGGCGATCGTGCTCACCGCGCGCGACCTGAAGCGGCGGATCGAGGAGCAGTACGGCGGTCGGCTGCCGGCCGACGGCGTGACGGTGGACGGCGGGGTGGGCGGCCCCTCACCGCACGCGGAGAGCCACTCCATGCACGCCTTCGGGGCGCACTTCGTCGAGGTGCGGGTCGACCAGGACACCGGGGAGGTGCGGGTCCCGCGGGCGACCAGCGTCTACGCGGCCGGCGCGATCATCAACCCCACGACGGCGCGCTCGCAGTTCCTCGGCGGGTTCAGCATGGGCATCTCGATGGCGCTGCTCGAGGAGTCGGTGCAGGACGAGACGTTCGGGCACTACGCCAACCACGACCTGGCCGAGTACCACATCGCGACCAACGCCGACATCGGCGAGATCGACATCAGCTGGCTGGACGAGGAGGACCCGCTG
>JAOPVN010000626.1 GCA_025966175.1 Modestobacter sp.
GGGCTCGGCCGTGTAGCTCTGCTGCGCGAGGGGGACCGTCGATGACCATCGAGACGACCAAGGGCGGGCTCGGCGGGGGCTCGGGCATCTGGCGGCGCAAGCCTGTCGCGCCGGAGTCGGACGAGCAGGTGGGCGGACTGCGACGCAGCATCGGGCTGGTCCAGCTCACGGCGATCGGAATCGGCGCGATCATCGGCGCGGGGATCTTCTCGCTCGCCGGCACTGTCGCCAACGGCGTCGCCGGGCCTGCGGTCTCCGTCTCCTTCGTCATCGCCGGCATCGCCAGCGCATGCGCGGCCCTCTCCTACGCCGAGTTCGGCGGGCTGATCCCGCACGCCGGCTCTGCCTACACCTACGGCTACGCGGTGCTCGGGGAGTTCACCGGCTGGCTGATCGGGTGGGACCTGCTGTTGGAGTACACCGCGATCGTCGCGGTCGTCGCGATCGGGATCTCCGGCTACTTCTCGTTCCTGCTCACCGACCTCGGCGTCGCCCTGCCGGCGTGGATGCTGGGGGCACCGGGCACGGGCGCGGGGCACCGGGTCGACCTGATCGCCGTGCTGCTGTGCCTGCTCGTCGCCCTCCTGCTCAGCCGTGGGATCCGCACCGGCGCGCGGATCGAGACCGGGCTTGTGGCGGTGAAGCTGACCATCGTCCTCGCCGTGATCGTGGTCGGCGCCTTCCACATCACCGCGGGCAACTTCCACCCGTACTTCCCGTACGGCTTCGGTGGTGCGGTGACCGGCGCGGCGACGGTGTTCTTCGCGGTCTTCGGCTACGACGCGATGAGCACCGCCGCGGAGGAGTCCAAGGACGCCCAGAGGATCATGCCGAGGGCGATCGTCCTGTCGCTGTCCATCGCGATGGTGCTGTACCTGTTGGCGTGCACGGTGCTGACCGGCATGCAGAAGTACACCGAGATCGACAGGACCAGCGCCTTCGCCGTCGCCTTCCGCTCGGTGGGGTTGCCGGTGTTCGCCGATGTCGTCGCCGTCGGGGCGATCGTCGGGATCGTGACCGTGCTGTTCTCCTTCCTGCTGGGTGCGTCCCGGGTGTGGTTCGCGATCAGCCGGGACGGGCTGCTCCCGGGCTGGTTCGCCCGCACCCACCCCCGCACGAAAGCGCCGTACCGGCCCACCTGGATCCTGGGGTTCGTCGCGGCGGCGCTGGCCGGTTTCGTCCCGATCAACGCGGCGGCGGAGCTGACCAACATCGGGATCCTCGTCGCCTTCATCGTGGTCTCCGCGTCGGTGATCGTGCTGCGGTACCGCTCGCCGGAGCTGCCGCGTACCTTCCGGACACCGTTGATGCCGTTCACACCCCTGCTCGGGATTGCGTTCTCCGTCTGGCTGATCACGCAACTGCAGGTCGTGACATGGATCCGGTTCGCGGTCTGGGCGCTCCTGGGCCTGGTCCTGTACGGCACCTACGGCTACCGGCACAGCAAGCTCGGCCGGGGCGTGGTGGTGCACACCGAGGACGCCTGAGCGTCGGTCGACTGCCGGTGTCCCCGCCCTGCGGCTGGGGTCTCCGCGTTCCCGCGCGGGCCACTCAGCCGATGGTCACCGCCTGCTCACGTGCGACGAGTGTCCGTGCCGCGGTGGAAGGAATCGAGCCGCACGGAAGAGATCGTGTGGCAGGCCTTGTCCTGAGGTCATGCTCTCGCGGCCCCGTGCAGCCGGCCAGCGCGAGCGGGGACATCATCGACATGCCGCCAGCGAGCAGTAGCCGGCGTGGCTGGGGGACGTTCGCCGCCCCAGACCGAGTACGGGAGACACGGGGATGGCAAGCAGCACTTTTCATGTCGCGCTGACAAACGCTCTGGCTCGGGCCATGCCGCCGGAGGAGTCGCAGGAGTACGACATCGAGGCCGTGGTCGACCAGTGCATCGCCCTCTTGGAGCGGGCGGGATGGGAGTTCGCCCGCCGGCCGCTGGCGACCCACGACTCGTGGTCGAAGCGCCCGCCCGAGGCGTCCGCGCCGCGAGGCGGACCGGGCTGCTCCTAGGCGCGGAGGAGTCGGTCGCTGAGCTGATTACTCGGGAGAGAGAGAAGGGTCCGCCTGGTCACGCGGGACCGCCCCACGGTGAGCGACCGTGGAGGCTCTCGTCCGTGTCCGAGGGCGACACGGCACGTCCGCACACGCCTGGCCGTCGGAGCCTGATGGCTCTGAGCGATGCCGGCGTCATCTGCGGCGCCGTTCACCCCCGCGCCACGTTCCTGCACGCCGACGGCAGTCCGGCCTCACCCCGGGCTCTGACCCGGGGTGCCGCGATCGCGGCCTGCTGACCCAGGAAGACCCGTCAGGAGGGGTTCCCAGAGGTGGCCGGGGTCCCTACGGTGGCGGTCGAGGGGAGCCCGCCGATGCCCAGGGCGCATCTCGATGCCCGCTTCTGCACCTCCGCAGGACCCGTGGCCGGAAAGACGGTCCGGGACCACCGCGCGGAGGCCGACCGCCACTGGGTGGTCAGCAGCCGCACGGTCGCCTCGTACCGCGCCCTCGCCTCCGGCAGGGCGATTCCCTACCGCCAGACCCGCTCTCGGTTCCCGACCGTGCTGGGGGAGCGGGCACTCCACCCTCGGGGAGTGAGCGTGCATGACGACCACTCGATCGACGTTCGAGGACTTCCTCGCCTGGCTGGAGGCCAGCCGCGCGCAGGGGCAGGTGCACTTCGACGACAAGCAACAGTGTTGGCACGTGCTGGGCCACCCGGAGGCCAGCACGGTGTTGAACGACCCGGCCGC
>JAOPVN010000489.1 GCA_025966175.1 Modestobacter sp.
CGCCGGTAGTCCGCGCTGGCGTGCAGGTCGCCGTCCGGGTCGACCAGCCCGCGGGCCAGTTCCCCGGCGGCCGCCCAGTCCGCGCTGTCGACCGGTTTGCCGGCAACGGCGTCGGTCAGGTCGTGCACCTCGGGCACCAGCCCGACGGAGATGTAGGCGGCCTTCGCCGAGGTGACCCGGCGGTCGGCGTCGAGCGTGACGACGACGCCCGCGCCGCAGACCGCGTAGTCGCCCCTGCGCCGGGCGATCTCGGCGAACGCGGTGCCCGAGCGGGCCGGCAGCGCCGGGAAGAACGCGTCGACGACGACGGCCGGCCCATGCACCGAGGTCTCCAGCGGCCCGACGAAGAAGTCCTGCCAGCCGACCGTCGACGGGCCGGCCGGGGTCGCGACCGTGACCGATCCGTCCGTTAGCGCCAGCACCGAGGTCATCTCGCCCGAGGGGTCGGCGTGCGCGATCGAGCCGACCGTCGTCCCGCGGTTGCGGATCGCCGGGTGCGCCACGTTCGCCGTCGCCCGGCCCAGCAGGGGCTGGACGGCGGCCGCCTCGGCCGAGGTGAGCAGCGACGCGTGCCGCACCAGCGCGCCCACCCGGACACCGTCCGCGGTGACGGCGATCCGGTCCAGGCCGGGTACCCGGTTGATGTCGACCAGCGTGGTCGGCGCGGCCAGCCGCATGGACAGCAACGGGAGCAACGACTGGCCCCCGGCGAGCACCTTGGCACCCTCGCCCTCGGCGGCGAGGACGTCGAGCGCCTCGCCGACCGACGTGGGGTCGGCATAGCCGAATGGAGCGGGCTTCACCGGGTGCGGTCACCTCCGAGCAGCGGTCCTGAAGGGCGGGAAGGCGCAACTCTGTCACCGCATCCTGTGCCACGGAAGTACCTCAGCGCTAAATCTTCGGAACGTGATCCTGGACCGCCAACTCCTTCACCACTAAGAGGCTTTCTCGGGTAGCGTCCCGCGAGGTGAGCGCCAGTCCCCAGCCTGATGAGGGCCTCCGGCACGTCTCCCTGCGCAGTGGCGTCTACGCCGACTCGGTCCGGCTGATGCAGGTCAGTCGTGAGATCGGCGACCGGCCCGGCGTCACCGCCGTGCTGGTCGCGATGGCCACCCCGCTCAATCTCGAGCTCGCCGCCGGCATGGGGCTGGCCCCGGACGGCGCCGCGAAGCCCGACCAGCTGCTCATCGCCCTGCGCGCCACGGACGACGCCGAGCTGACCGCCGCGGTCGCCGCCGTCGAGGCCGCGCTGGCGCACCGCGAGAGGTCCGGCGAGGCCCAGACGATCCCGGCCCGCACCATCGGCGCAGCCCTGGAAGACGCCCCCGACCCGGCGCTGGCGATCATCAGCGTGCCCGGCCGCTACGCCGCCGCGGAGGCCGCCGACGCGATCGCGGCGGGCCGCAGCGTCCTCATCTTCAGCGACGGCGTGCCGGTCGAGCAGGAGGTCGCGCTCAAGCGCGCCGCGCACGAGGCCGGCGTGCTGGTGATGGGCCCGGACTGCGGCACGGCCATCGTCTCCGGCGTCGCGCTCGGCTTCGCCAACGTCGTCCGCCGTGGCCCGGTGGGTCTGGTGGCGGCCAGCGGCACCGGGGCCCAGCAGGTCAGCTGCCTGCTGGACGCGGCCGGCGTCGGCGTCTCGCACGTGCTCGGCGTCGGCGGCCGCGACCTGTCCGAGGCGGTCGGTGGGCTGGCCACCCTCGACGCCTTGGCCGCGCTCGCCGAGGACCCGGCGACCGAGCGGGTGCTGCTGGTCTCCAAGCCCCCGGCGCCCTCGGTGGCCGCACTGGTGGGCCAGGTGTCGAGGGGACTGTCGGTCCCGGTCCGCAGCGCCGCCCTGAGCCCCGACCAGCCCGACCTCACCGCCGCGGTCGAGGCGCTCCTCGGCGACCTGGGCGTCGCCGTCCCCCGCTGGCCGTCCCGGCCGGGGACCGCCGACGCGGTGCCGGCCGGCGCCGTCCTCAAGGGCTTCTACTCCGGCGGCACCCTCGCCGACGAGGCGATGCTGATCGCCGCCCCGGTGCTCGGCGGCATCCGCTCGAACACCCCGCTGAAGCCGGAACTCGACCTGGGCACAGACCTGCGGGCGACCGGGCACGTGGTCGTCGACTTCGGGGACGACGCCCTCACCGTGGGCCGGGCGCACCCGATGATCGACCCGACCCTGCGGCTGGAGGCGATCGCGGCGCTGGCGGCCGGCGGGGAGCCCGCCGTCCTGCTGCTCGACGTCGTCCTCGGCTACGGCGCCGACCCGGACCCCTCGGCCACCCTGGTGCCCGCGCTGCAGGCGTCCGGTCTGCCGGCCGTCGTCGCGCTGGTCGGCACCGAGGCCGATCCGCAGTGCTGGACCCGGCAGGCCGACGCCCTCGCCGGGGCCGGCGCCGCGGTCTTCGCGAGCAACGCCGCCGCCACCCGGTACGCCCTGTCGCTGATCGGAGAGAGCGATGTCTGAGCCGCTCGGTGGAATGCTCACCGCCCCGCCGTCGATCGTCGCCGCCGGCGTCGAGGTCTTCTCCGCCGCGCTGCGCGCGCAGGGTGCCTCGGTCACCGACGTCGACTGGCGCCCGCCGGGCTTCGGCAGCGCCGACGACCTGGCCCAGCTGGCGCTGGACCCGCGCCGCGCCGCCGCCAACCGGATCGCCGTCGAGCGGGTGCTCGCCGCGGGCTCAGTGCTGGTCGACGTCCGGCCGGCCCGCGAGGTGCTCGACCTCCCCGACCGCACGCTGCTGCACTCCGGCCCACCGCTGACCTGGCAGACGGCGTCCGGTCCGATGCGCGGCGCGCTGGTCGGGGCCTGCATCTTCGAGGGCTGGGCGGCGACCGTCGAGGACGCCGAGCGGATCCTGGCCGCCGGGGCGATCGCCCTCGACCCCTGCCACCACCACCGCACGGTCGGCCCGATGGCCGGGGTGACCAGCCCGTCGATGTGGATGTGGTGCCTGGAGGACCCGGCCAACGGTGGCCAGGCCTGGTGCAACCTCAACGAGGGCCTGGGCAAGGTGCTGCGGATGGGTGCCTTCAACGAGGAGGTGCTGACCCGGCTGGGCTGGATGCGCGACGTCCTCGGCCCGATCCTGTCGAAGGCCGTGCGCTCGCGGACCGAGCCGCTGGACGTCAAGGCGATCCTCGCCCAGATGCTGCAGATGGGCGACGAGGGGCACAACCGCAACCGGGCCGGGTCGCTGATGGCGCTGCGGGAGCTCTCGCCGTCCATCGTGGAGGTGGACGCGCCGGCCGAGGACATCGCCGAGGTGCTGCGCTTCATCGGCGGCAACGAGCACTTCTTCCTCAACCTCGGCATGCCGACGGCGAAGCTCGCGATGGATGCCGCCCGCGACGTGCCCGGCTCGACGTTGGTCACCGTGATGTCCCGCAACGGCACCGAGTTCGGCGTGCAGACCGCCGGCACCGGTGACCGCTGGTTCACCGGCCCCGCGAACACCCCGGTCGGGCTGTTCCTCGGCGACTACGGCCCCGAGGACGCGAACCCCGACATCGGCGACTCCGCGATCATGGAGACCTACGGCGTCGGCGGGTTCTCGATGGCCGCGGCACCGGCGATCGTCCGGTTCGTCGGCGGCACCGTGCCCGACGCGCTGGCGACCACCGAGCGGATGTACCAGGTGACCCTGGCCGAGAACCCGGCGATGCAGATCCCGGTGCTCGGCTTCCGCGGCTCGCCGACCGGGATCGACGTCCTCAAGGTCGCCCGCACCGGGTGGCTGCCGCAGATCAACACGGGCATGGCCGGGCGGGTGGCCGGTACCGGCCAGGTCGGCGCCGGGCTGGTCCAGCCGCCCCAGGAGTGCTTCGAGCAGGCGCTGGCCGCGCTCGCCGAGGAGTCCCGCGCCGCGGTCTGATCGGCGGGCGGCCGAGCCGGCGGTGCCCTCGATGATCTCCTGCGCTCGGGCCGGGGAGCACCGGGCTGTCCCTGGACGGCGCCGGCTGGGTGGACGTCGACGAGCTGCTCATCGGGACGATGCCGGGCCGGCGCTGAGCCTGTGATCGGGGCGGCCCTCCGGAGCAGGATGGAGCGATGACCGAGCTCTCCGCCGACGGGATCGACCGGGTGCAGGACGCGGGGTCGTTCGCTGCCTTCGTCGCCCGGCTCCGGCAGGACGACGACCTCGACGACCTCTCGCTGGACGATTTCCTCGAGCAGATGCAGGCCTGGGTCGGGGACGGCGTGGCGGTCGGCGCCTCGGATCTCTTCGCCGCGGACGCGTCCTACTGGCGGTTCGCCGCCGGGGTGCTGCTGGCGGCCGCCGTCTACGAGTGACGCGCCGGCCTGCGGAAACGGTTGCATTACGGGACGATCTGCCCACCTGCTCGACCGGAGCCGACCACAGCTGAGGTCCTCATGAGCGCGATCAGCCAGTTCCGCAGCCTGGAGCCCGACAGCCGCAACGCCTTCGTCAGTGCTCTGCTCGGCTGGACGATGGACGCGTTCGACTACTTCATCGTCGTCCTCGTCTATGCCGACATCGCCAGGGACTTCGACGTCTCGCTGACCAGGATGGCCTTCGTCACCACGGTCACGCTGCTGATGCGGCCGGTCGGGGCCTTCCTCTTCGGCGTCTGGGCGGACCGGATCGGCCGGCGCACCCCGCTGATCGTCGACGTCTGCTTCTACTCCCTGGTCGGCTTCGCCTGCGCCTTCGCGCCCAACTACACGGTCCTGCTGGTCCTCCGGTTGCTCTACGGCATCGGCATGGGCGGCGAGTGGGGTCTGGGTGCGGCGCTGGCGATGGAGAAGATCCCCGCGGAGCGCCGCGGGTTCTTCTCCGGCGTCCTCCAGCAGGGCTATGCCGTCGGCTATCTGCTCGCCGCGGTGGCCTTCCTGCTCGTCCGGCAGATCGACATCGGCATCCCCAGCTGGCGGCTGCTGTTCGCGCTGTCGCTGCTGCCCGCGCTGATCTCGCTGTACGTGCGCCAGCGGGTCG
>JAOPVN010000519.1 GCA_025966175.1 Modestobacter sp.
AACCGCGCGCGGATGGTGCCCGGCCGGCACCGCACCCTCACCGGCCTGGACCAGCTGGACAAGGTCGTCGGCGTCGACCAGTCGCCGATCGGCCGCAACCCGCGGTCCAACCCGGCCACCTACACCGGGGTGTGGGACCACGTCCGCAAGCTCTTCGCCTCCACGACCGAGGCGAAGATGCGCGGGTACCAGCCGGGCCGCTTCTCCTTCAACGTCAAGGGCGGCCGCTGCGAGGCGTGCTCCGGTGACGGCACGCTGAAGATCGAGATGAACTTCCTGCCCGACGTCTACGTCCCGTGCGAGGTGTGCAAGGGGGCCCGGTTCAACCGGGAGACCCTGGAGGTGCACTACAAGGGCAAGACCGTCGCCGAGGTGCTGGACATGCCGATCGAGGAGGCCGCGGACTTCTTCGAGGCCATCCCGCCGATCTCCCGGCACCTGCGCACGCTCACCGACGTCGGGCTTGGCTACGTGCGGCTCGGCCAGCCGGCGACGACGCTGTCCGGTGGTGAGGCGCAGCGGGTCAAGCTCGCCAGCGAGCTGCAGAAGCGTTCCAACGGCCGCACGATCTACGTGCTCGACGAGCCGACCACCGGGCTGCACTTCGAGGACATCAACAAGCTCCTGCAGGTCATCCAGGGTCTGGTCGACAAGGGCAACTCGGTCATCGTCATCGAGCACAACCTCGACGTGATCAAGAGCGCCGACTGGCTGATCGACATGGGTCCCGAGGGTGGCTTCCGCGGCGGCATGGTCGTCGCCGAGGGGCCGCCGGAGTTCGTCGCCAGCGTGCCGGAGAGCCACACCGGGAAGTTCCTGGCCAAGATCCTCGACCAGGACGCCGTCGCGGCGGCGGCGGCACCGAAGAAGCGGACTCGCAAGAAGGCCAGCTGACACTTGCGCGGCGGCGCGTCCGCCGGTAGGCCGGAGCGGCACACCCCAGCGACGAGAGGCCGCAGATGACCACCCCGTCCGGAGAACCGCACGTCTTCCAGAGCGTGGACGGCGTGCGGGTCACCTACCGCCGCTGGCTGCCCGAGGAAGACGTGCGGGCGACCGTCCAGATCGTGCACGGCGCCTCCGAGCACTCCGGCCGGTACGGGCGGCTGGCGGCCGCCCTCACCGAGCAGGGCCTGGCGGTCTACGCGATGGACCTGCGCGGGCACGGCCGGACGGCGGAGGGCACCGGCACCGGTCGCTTCGGTGACCCCGGGGTCGAGGGCGCGCTGCACGACGTCCGGGCGCTGCAGCTGCTCGCCGCCGAGCAGTACCCCGGCGTGCCGCGGATCCTGCTCGGCCACTCGATGGGCTCGATCATCGCGCTGGCCGCGGCAGAGGCGGACGGCGCCGACCTGACCGGCCTGGCGCTGTCCGGGCCGCTGGGGGTCAACCCGGACCTGGCCGGCATGGTCGCCCAGCTCGACGGCGCGGTCGCCGCCGGGATGGCCGACCAGCCGCTGGACGCCCTCGGGCCCTTCAACGCCGCCTTCGAGCCGGCCCGCACGCCCTACGACTGGCTCTCCCGGGACGAGGCCGAGGTGGACGCCTACCTCGCCGACCCGCTGTCCGGGGACGACATGCCGCTGACCTACGGCTACGCGGCCGCCGTCTTCGGGCTGAACGTCCGCGCCGCCAGCCCCGAGGGCGTCGCCGAGCTGCCCGACGGGCTGCCGGTGCTGCTGCTGTCCGGGCAACGGGACCCGGTCGGCGGCGTCGACGCCGGGCAGGTGACGGCGCTCGCCGGGCTGCTGCGGGACCGCGGCCTCCAGGTCGAGCAGCACGTCTACCCCGAGGCGCGGCACGAGGTCTTCAACGAGACCAACCGCGACGAGGTGGTCGCCGACCTGCTCGCCTGGGCGGCCCAGCGGCTGCCGCGGTGACGGCCGGCGGAACGGGCCGCCGGACTGTCGGCGCCCCGACCTAATCTGGAGCCATGCCCGACCCGTCCACATACCGCCCAGCGGTCGGCAGCATCCCGGAGGACCCCGGGGTCTACAAGTTCCGGGACCCCGCCGGCCGGGTCATCTACGTCGGCAAGGCCAAGAGCCTGCGCCAGCGGCTGAACAGCTACTTCGCCGACGTCTACGGCCTGCACCCGCGCACCCGGCAGATGGTCACCACCGCGGCCAGCGTGGAGTGGACCGTCGTCGGCACCGAGGTCGAGGCCCTCCAGCTCGAGTACAACTGGATCAAGGAGTTCGACCCGCGGTTCAACGTCCGGTACCGCGACGACAAGAGCTACCCCTCGCTGGCGGTCACGCTGAACGAGGAGTTCCCGCGGCTGCAGGTGATGCGCGGACCCAAGCGCAAGGGCGTGCGGTACTTCGGCCCCTACGCGCACGCCTGGGCGATCCGGGAGACCCTCGACACCCTGACCCGGGTCTTCCCGGCCCGCACCTGCTCCAACGGCGTCTTCAAGCGGGCCGGACAGATCGGCCGGCCCTGCCTGCTGGGCTACATCGGCAAGTGCGCCGCGCCGTGCGTGGGCCGGGTCAGCGCCGAGGAGCACCGCGAGATCGTCGACGACTTCTGCGACTTCATGGGCGGCCGCACCGACCAGATGATCCGCCGGCTCGAGCGCCAGATGGCCGAGGCCGCGGAGGAGATGAACTACGAGAAGGCCGCCCGGTTGCGCGACGACCTGGGTGCGCTGCGCCGGGCGCTGGAGAAACAGGCCGTCGTCCTCGGGGACGGCACCGACGCCGATGTCGTCGCCTTCGCCCAGGACGAGCTCGAGGCCGCGGTCCAGGTCTTCCACGTCCGCGGCGGCCGGGTGCGCGGCCAGCGTGGCTGGATCATCGACAAGGTCGAGGACGTCTCCACCGGACAGCTGGTGGAGCAGTTCCTGCTGCAGGTCTACGGCGGCGTGGACGAGCAGACCGGCACCGGTGAGGTGG